>JAYWEN010000377.1:0-2989 GCA_043779245.1 Elusimicrobiota bacterium
ACCTCGGCCTCGCACGTCCGCGAAGTGCTGGCGGGATTGGGCCTGCCCCATGCCGACTACATTATTTCCAGTCTCCCTTTTGGGGCGATGCCGGAATCGGTGCGCCAGCACATCATGCGCGAGACCCGCAGCGCGCTTCGTTCGGACGGGGGTTTTGTGGCCTACCAGTATTCGGGCGTCATGTTGCCCTGTCTGCGCTCGTGTTTTCGTTCCGTGGAGCAAATGTTCCAGCCGCTGAACATCCCTCCGGCCCGCATTTTCTCCTGCACGCCTTAACGCTAGCCACCAAAACGCGCTCTCACTAGCTAAACAGCGCGTCGATATCCCGACGGCCATGCGCAACCCGCAGGATGAGTACGTTTTCACTCTCGATGCAGTAGACAATGACGTATTCCCCGACCGGGAAGCTTCGAGAGCCAGCGCCGAATTCATCGTCGCGGGCGCGCCCCAGATAAGGTTGCGCGGACAACAAAACGAAACGGCGGGTTATGGAATCGATCAGGCGTGTGGCGATCTCGCTGCTCCCACTTTCCCGGGCAACGTAGTACCAGATTTCATCGAGATCAATAGCTGCTTGCGGCGCGACCCGGTGTGCCATCCCGGTAAGCCTCAACGAGGTGCTGGTCGATCTGAGGCAAGGCGCGCCAGTCCACGCTGTTCTACTTCCTCGGTCAGCTCACGCATGGATTGTTCTGTGATGACTCGACCCTCGCCGCGCGCCAAGGATGCTTTGGCATCGTCGAGAGTTGCCAGAAACTCAGCCCTTCGACGCTCACGCTCTTCCCACTGGGCAAGGGCTTCCCGCACGGCATCTTCCTCGCGCGCAAACCGTCCGCTAGCAACAGCTTGACGGATGAAGGCGGCTTGGTCGGAGCTTAACTGGACTTCCATACTTCCAAGGGTAGGAGGGCGGAAAGCGCGTGTCAAGGGAGTCCTTTGGCCTTTCCGAATGATCAGCAGTATCTCTATCCACCCTTGCAAAAAGCGCAAGGGTGGGGCACCCATCGTTCCGTTATGGGAAGAGAGATCAAAAGCCTTGAGAGTCTGGGCAACCCGCCAAGTAATTGGCGTGATTTTGACAAGCCCCCTATGTGGCGTATCATAATCGAAAACAGCCACTTACTTCATGATTCTAAACAAGCTAAAAATCAAGGGGTTTCGTTCCATTAAGAAAGAAGAAATGCTCCGTGTCGACGACAAGATTACAATCTTGATCGGCGCAAACGACCACGGAAAATCAAATCTCTTAGAGGCGGTTCTGCGCCTAAACGACGACCGCGCTTTCACGATGGACGATAAGAATTGGGACTTGCCCGCCAATGAGTCGATGGCCATCTCCTGGCATTTCAAAGTGGATGATGCGACCCTACAGACACTCAAAACTTTGGGAGGGGCGCCACCAGCTAAGACGGATGTCGCTCTCTCGCCCGAAGAACAGTCTGAGCCCGCGGTCACCACAGAAACAGTTACTCTCATCCCGCTCAACACTGACAACGAAATAGTTTACTGCCGGACCATGCCTGACAACGTCGTTAAGGTTGAGAGCGTACCATTGGAAATTCCGCTCGCCAAGGCACCAGAGATTTTGGCACTTAGGCCACGAGTCGAGCTATTCACGCTGCCACATAGCAACGTGGTTGACGAAATAACCCTAGGCCAACTGACAACCGATGAGTTCGAGTTTATGCAGGGCATTTTCCTTCAAGCCGGAATCTGGGAGGCACGAAACACCCTTTTTTCCCAGACGGACAGTAATTCGATGTTGTTAGATGAAGCCTCAAAGAAGCTCACTCAAGTTCTGGTCGACAAATGGAAACAAGGCAGAGAGTTGGAATGGAAGCTGGCCTATTCAGGTACAAACGGCGACCACATCATCCTCCAGATTAAAGATCCCTCCGTCAGCACAAGATATACCAGGCCGTCTCTTCGCTCTTCGGGTTTTAAGACCTACTTCCTCCTGTCGATGATTATCAACGCTCGCACACACAAGAATGAGAGTGGTTCTTACATATATCTTTTTGACGAACCCGGAACTTATCTTCATCCCCACGCTCAACTTGATCTTCAAAAGAGCTTCGAGACCATCGCGGACGATGCCCAGTTGGTTTACACGACTCACGCACTCTTTCTCATTAATAAAAATTATCCAGACAGGAATCGTGTCGTAAGCAAGACAAAAGACGGGACAAAGATCGATCAGAAACCATTCGTAAAGAACTGGAAATCCGTACGCGAATCGCTCGGCATCTTGCTCAGCAACAACTTCCTAATTGCTGAAAAAACCCTTCTCACGGAGGGGCCATCCGACGTCATTTACTTCATAGACGCCATAAAGAAGTTGAAACGCGAGGGCAAAGTTGATATTGATCTGAACGATTTGAGCGTTGTGGATGCCGGAGACTCTGAGAACTACGTTGCGATGGCAAAATTGATGCTGTCTGAGGGGCGAGAAGTTGTGGCTCTTCTTGATGGGGACAAATCTGGTGACAATACAGAAGGCCAGCTGAAGAAGGTTTGCGCGAAGGAGCTTCAGGATAAAAAGTTGCAGATACACAAACTTAATAACGGTAAATCGTCGGAGGATATTTTTTGCGACATCGGGGTGTTACAGACTGCGACAAAGAACCTTTTTAATAACTTGACAGCAGCGAGCGGTGCGAGAGCAGCTGCTGCTGGAGTAGACATTGAAAAAGCTATTAGTGACATAAAGCCCGCAGCCGCTGAAACGCTGGGATGGGTGATCAGCAACGTATCGAAGAAGTGGTTTAACCCCGAGGAAAAGATGTCAAAGCTCTCTATTGCACTTGAATATGAGACTCTCGGTGGAGCTAACAAAGTTCCTGGTGACGCCCAGGGTGATGTTGAGGCAATTCGCGATCTTCTTAATCTCAAGGGTGAAAAAGCCGCTGAAACTGGCGTGTTTGAGGAGGTAGAATGAAACCCTACGATGCAGTCGGGTTTTTTCCGAGTTCCAGAACGCCGAGCGGCG
>JAYWEN010000378.1:0-9426 GCA_043779245.1 Elusimicrobiota bacterium
GTTTTTACTTTCATCGATATCCTCCCTTACATATATCCATCGCGGCGGAGTTCCTCGAGTCCGTGTTTACCATCTTGCAATCGCCCGGACCGCTCCGCAATGTTCTTTAGTTTTCCGCTTTGCAGTTCCTCTATAACTTCCCGTACATTTTTGGCCTGACTTGAAATGGACGCCTGACAAGGTCCGCAACCCAGACTACGGTACCGGGTCCCGTCGCCACTGTTGTAATAGAGCGAGACCGTCGGAATATGCTCCCGCTCGATGTATTGCCAGATCTGAAGTTCCGTCCAATCCAAAAGCGGGTGGATCCTGACATGTGTGCCCGGGGCAAAGTCTGTCTTGAATTGATTCCAGAATTCAGGAGGCTGTTCGCCAATGTCCCATAAATTATTTTTGTCTCTTGGCGAAAAATACCTCTCCTTCGAACGGCTTCCCTCTTCATCGGCTCTCGCTCCCACAATCACCCCATGAAAGGGTTCGCGGTCCGCATCTTTCTCATAGTGACCGGTCACGACATTAAGCTTCATTCGCGGCCAAGCCCCACTTAGCGTATTATTGAGAGCCTCCGTTTTAAGCGCTTTACAGCACTGTAGCCGTGTGATTTTTTCCGGGTGACCCTCCGCCAGATGCTGCGTAGCTGGAAAGGTTCTACCCGCCTTGATCGCCTCCACATTCTGGCCCACGAGGAGTGTGAGCTTAAGCTCAATAGCGAACTTGTCGCGGTACTGAATCATTTCTGGAAGTTCATAACTCTCGTCAATGTGAAGAAGCGGAAATGGCACATGACCAAAAAAAGCTTTGCGCGCCAACCACAAAAGGACCGTGGAATCTTTTCCGATGGACCAGAGCATGCATAGCCGCTCGAAGTGCCGAAAGGCTTCGCGAAGAATAAAGACACTTTGTTGCTCAAGATCGTCGAGACTATCCATAACGGTGCTTTTTCCTCCTAAGTCCTAACCGGCTATCCATTTGGCTACTTCAAAAAATAGCGGAATTCCAAAGAGTATGTTGAAAGGAAACGTAATCCCAAGGGCCAGGGTCAGATAATAGGTTGGATTGGCTTCAGGCAATGTCATGCGTACAGCCGGAGGCGCGGCAATGTAGGAGGCGCTGGCCGCCATTGCGGCGAGCACCGTGCTTCCCCCAATCGAAAGGCCAGCCCAGTGCCCAAGAATAACTCCCAGTAATCCATGAACGATGGGCACGAAGATTCCAAATCCAAGAAGAAAAGGCCCTACTTTGCCGAGATCCTTGACTCGCTCGCCGGCCACTAGACCCATCTCAAGGAGGAAAAGTGTAAGAGCACCTTTAAAACAACCGTCAAAGAATGGCTTAACGGGTTCCCATCCATGCTCCCCGATCAGAAAGCCAACAAAAAGCCCGCCAACCAAAAGAATCATGGTCCGAGCGGTCAGGACATGGCGAAGTGTGTCTTTCCAGTTTTTTTCCTGCTCGTCGTTTAGGCGTTCGGAAATCACGGCAGATGCCCCGGAGATCCCCATGGGGACGGGAATGCGTGCGTGGCGTGTATTTTTCTTCAGACTTTGGATCGCACCAATAGCCAGCGCGATGTGAATGCCCGGACTTTCCAGGAGTGTGAGCAAGGTGGGCATAAATCCTTCGGCCGGGGATCCCATCGCCGCGACAAATTGCTGCGCCGCGATGAAGGTCACGGCGGAGACCGACCCATAATGGGCAGCGATGCCAGCGGCGTCGGCGACGGAGAAGCGACCGATTTTCCTCAGGCTCACGTAAGCGCTGATGGGCGTAATGACACCGAGTGCCAAGGTCGCCAGGGCCGGCCAGAGAAACTCATGAACGGTCGTGTGCGAAAGCTCAACACCACCTCTGAGGCCAAGAGCGAACAGGAGATAGATGGCTAGCGACTGATACAAGTCCTTCGGGATAGAGAATTCACTCTTGACCAATTTTGAGATGACGCCCAGAGCAAAGGCCAGGGCAATCGGAGAAAGCAGGTTATGTCTAAGTATTTCACTCATAAGGCATCCTTTCTTGCTTGGATTTGATGCCTTACTTTATGGTTGTCTAGAACATTTGTAAATTAGATAATATAATGTATATTCATTTAAAATATCTATGATACCGCTTAACTATCACCACCTGTACTACTTTTCCGTCATTGCCAAGGCCGGAAGCCTGGCCAAAGCGAGCGAAATACTCCTCCTGGCCCAACCCACGCTCAGCCTTCAGCTGAAGCAGTTGGAAAAGTCTCTGGGAAGGCCGCTTTTTGAACGCCGAAAGCAGCGGCTCTTTCTGACGGATCAGGGTCGATTTGTACTCACGTATGCGGAGCGGATTTTTGGAGCCGGATCAGAGTTGAAAGAAGCACTCAAAGACGGACCGGCGGCTGGGCATGTGATCCTTGAAATAGGTATTCTAAACGGGACTCCCAGAGCCTTTGGCCACACGCTGCTGCAATCGGTTTTCAAGGCTTCGCCAAAAGCACATGTGACCGTGCGCGAGGGATCCATGCAAGCCCTACTCTCGGATTTAAGAGAACATCGGCTCGACGCGGTGCTAAGCGATACAAGCATACGGGCTCAAGAGCAGGAAATTTTTGATAATCACCTCATCGCTAAAGCGCCCATTGTGTTTGCGGCGGCGCCGGCGCTGGCCCGCAAGCACCCCAGCATCCCAAAGGATCTACAAGGCGCGCCCCTTATTCTTCCCTCTTCTCCTAGTCGACTTTATCAGGAGATTCTGGACAGACTCGCCGACTGGAAAGTTAAACCTCTGATTATCGCGGACATTCAGGACGTCGAACTCGCCCGGCGAATGGCCGTCTCGGGGCTTGGGGTAGTTCCTTTAAATGGCCACACTTTTAAAATGAGCCTACCTAAGGGTGGACTCGTGCGATTGAGGACGAGTCGATCCTTGGAACTTTATGAATCTGTGTACCTGGTAACCAAGAAAAGAGCCTACCCCAATCCTGCGGTGAATAACCTGGTGCGGGCGATGCTTAAAAAATCGCTCTTTCAACAATGATGCTAGAGAATAAACGGAAAGTCCTGGCGACCACCGTTTCAAAGACGCAATAGGTAAACCCTCATTGACTCACCCCGCTGTTCGGGGGAGTCCACGGCTTTGTAAAATCTTCCCACGAAGAAAATGCTTAAGCCGCCATTGAGAAGGGTTTAGGTTGAATACTGAACCCTAAATGAATTGCTTTGAGGATTTTGAGAATGCTACGAAATTCGGGGTTCCCCTTTTTTCGAAGCATTTTGTGAAGACCAACTCGATGAAACTCCGCTTTTTTGGCGACGTCTTTCATCCCATGAGCTCGCGCCACATCAGCTATTGCCAATAGAAATGTGCTCATCTCGGCTTCAGGATCCTGCAGTACTGCATTTAAGTACCCCGCTGCATAGTCAGGATCTTTCAATCGCTTATATAGCCCTTCTTCATAGGGAACAAACGGCGGCATTTTAGTTTTCATCGCTGTCTCCTAAGCTGCAAAATTGGACTCTATAAAGAGTACCCCATAGGGTACTTTCTGTCAACCTCGAAAATGATTAAATTCATACATACCTCCTTACTCCTTAGAGTCGAAATCTACAGATT
This sequence comes from Elusimicrobiota bacterium, assembly GCA_043779245.1. GTDB lineage: Bacteria > Elusimicrobiota > Elusimicrobia > 2-01-FULL-59-12 > 2-01-FULL-59-12 > JANLWZ01. The sequence continues at coordinate 3,583 of JAYWEN010000378.1, forward strand.
TATTCATATAAAAACACAAGAGCCGCGGCTCCATTCCTGGAATCGCGGCTCTTAAATGACAGACCTTCGAAAGACGTTTCTGAATGTTAGCTTTGCTTCGCGGGGCCTCCGAAGTGAACTGTTACGCCGCCTATGTAGGTGCGGCCCGGCAAGGGAAAGCCGGATTGTTCGATATAGCGTTTGTCGGTGACATCGGAGACTTGGAAATAGCTTTCGAGAATTTTCCAGCGATAGGCGAGCCGAATATCCCAGAGAAGCATATGACCGAGCTTTGTGCCGGTTTGGTCGTTGCTTGAATAGCGCGAGTCCACGTACCGAAGATTATTTGTGAAATCCACTGACTTGCAGGGGCTGATGGTTGCCCACCAGTTCGCCGTATGACGAGGGCTGTAAGCTAAGACCACGTAGTCGTTAAAGCCGGACGGTTTCCCCATGTTATTCAGGTACGTGTAATTCAGCCCATCTTTGAAGTACGCGTTCCACGTGTGACTCGTCTGAATTTCCAAGCCTTGGCGACGGGCATATCCGACGTTTACCGTATTGGAAGCAAATACGTCGGGATCTAGGAATGTTCCGCTATGCAACGTAAACGTATTCACCGTTTGAATCAGATTTCTCACGTTGGCGCGGAAGTAAGTGGCTTTGATACTCGCAGACTCATTGTGCAATTCAATTCCGGCGTCATACGTCCAGGCGGTCTCCGGTCGCAGATTGGGATTGCCTTGGTAGGTGAACCGCGTGTTGCGGCTGAAGGGATCCGTAAAGTCATTGGCGAAGGTTCCGAAGTCAGTGAAGGGATAATACAGATCATCGATCGTTGGTGCTCGGAAGGCGCGCGCACTTGAACCCGAGAACCGAAGCCACGGAGTGGCGTCGGCCATCGCTTGAACGCGCGGATTCGCCGTACTTCCAAAAGCGCTGTGATGGTCGAATCGGCCGCTCGGAATTAACGTGAAGATTTTCCATTTCATCGTGTCCTGCGCGAAAAAGCCGTAGTTCTCCGCGAACCGACCGAACGAGTTGGTTGTGGTGAGATGATCGGTATTGTCTTCGTGATCATGGATAAAATCTCCCCCGACCATGAACCCTAGTGGCAGCTCGGCTTGCAGCGATCCACCTTTGCTGATCTGCGAGAGGTCCGTATTGGAGAAATCATCCTTAAAAATGACACTGCGTTGTGAACCCCAGAACCGCGCCGTCACCAAAGAATTCATTGGGAGCGGCACGGCAAGTGCGGTCCGTAACGCTTTGGTATCTGTATCTTGCTTCGCATGGGGCGTCGTCGCGCGACGTTCAATATCATTATTAAATTGGTTGGGGGAAATGAACGACAATCCCGGCACGCCGGTCTCGCCTTCATAGAACGATCCATCGACTGTCAGACGGGCTTTGTCGAAAAGATTGAACCCCAAATTGGCTCCCACGTTTTGCGTGTCAGCCTGTCCGTTGGCCCGAAATCCCTTTTCATGCTGCGAGTTTCCGTAAAGGAAGTAATCGACCGGACCCGTTTTGGAACCAAGATTGGCGCGAAAAATAGCCCGTCCGTAGGAGCCGTATTCGTAACCAGCGGAGGTTTCGGTATTGCCATCCGACGGTCCACGTCGAGTGATCACGTTGAGCACACCACCAATCGCATTAGGCCCGTAAAGCGCTGAGGCACCGCCACGAACCACTTCAATGTGATCAATCTGCTCGACGGGAATCTCTGTCAGGTCCTGCGAAGACCCGAAGGCGACACCGCCAACAGGACGACCGTCAATCAAGAGCAAGTTCTGGCTCGTGCTCGCGCCGCGGATCTGCATGGTTTGCACGGAACCTAAACTGCCGACCGAGTTTACTTGGACGCTCGTCATTCGCCGAGCGGCTTCACCGGCCGTCTGCGCAGACCATCCCTTAAACTCCTCAGGCGTCAAAACTTGAGTGTTTGAGGGAAGATCCTTTTGACTGATGTCCGTACGCGTGAGCGTCACAAACACTTCATTTTTAGGACCGGGGACGGTGGTGGCCACTTCTCCCCATACCGTGCCTAGAGATAAACATGCCGAGACAAATAAGACAGCTTTAGTCGTTTTCATTATTTTTCCTTTCGTTCGAGAGTAGTGCAATCAAATGAGGTGGAACTCCGTAAACAGTTTCGAGATGTGCATCGGATAACACACGCTCAGGAGTTCCTGCGGCGATCATTTGTCCGGCCTGAAGAAGAATGAGGCGATCACAATAATGCCGCGCAAGCCTGAGATCGTGAAGGGCCGCGACGATAGTGATCTTTTTGGCCCGCTGAAGCTTGCGGAGCTTTTCGAACAAGACGAGTTCGTGCCCGATGTCCAAATGCACTGTAGGCTCATCGAGTAAAAGGATCTGCGGCTCTTGAGCGAGTGCACGCGCCAGAAGAACGCGTTGACGTTCTCCGCTAGAAAGGTGATGAATCGGCCTGTCGCGTAAGGCCCAGACGTCGGTTTCGTGCATCGCTTGATGCGCGATGGCCATATCCTTAGGCGTCTCGCGGCGCCCGCGAGGAACATACGGGGTGCGGCCCATGAGAACGATTTGTTCCACCGTGAAGGGAAAGGCGAACTGGTCTTCGGTTGAAACGACGGTGAGAGTGCGCGCCAGATCTTCCAAGGACCAAGAAGCGAGCGGCCGGCCGAGAATATCGAGCGAACCCTCACGGGGGCGAAGAATCCCACTCATGATCTTGAGAAGCGTCGACTTGCCAGAACTGTTAGGGCCAATGATACCCAGGAATTCGCCGTCCTGGATTTGGAGAGAAATTCGTGAAAGCGCTTGTGTCGCGCCATAGTTAAAGGAAATGCCATCGAGCCGTATCACTAGAATACGTCTCCTTTTTTTCGTTTCAAAAGGTAGATAAAGAAGGGCGTACCTGCGAGCGCGGCCACGACACCCACCGGAATCTCGATCGGTGCTGCGGCTGTGCGGGCTACGGTATCCATCACAATCAGTAAAAGAGCTCCCCCGAGCGCTGAGGCCGGGACGAGGTGGCGATGATCGGGCCCGACGATAAGCCTTAAAATGTGCGGAACCATTAGGCCGACGAATCCGATCATCCCCGATACCGCCACGGCTGATCCCACCAGGATCGAGGCCAAAAGGAAGAGAAGTCGCTTTATTTTTTCGGGATCAAGGCCTAAATGCTGCGCGCTTTCTTCCCCTTGAGAAAGAACGTTTAAGTCTCTGGCGAAATACCACACAGCGAGTATTGTCGAAGGAATGACGACGCAGGAAATTTTGAGAAGAAGTGGATCGGCCTCCGTGAGCGTGCCCAAAAGAAAGAAGAGCGTCATAAAGGATTGGCGGTAAAAGAGCGAGAAAATCAAGAAAACAAGCGCGTTAATAAAGGTGGTCACGACAATTCCCGAGAGAATCAAGGTTTGAATGGGCACGCGTCCTTGGGTTTCAGCCATGCGGTAGACAATGAGGATGGCGAGGATCGAGAAGATGAACGCAAAACCATAAAGCCATACAGGCGACGGGAAGTGCAGAGCCGCGGCAATGACCACACCGATCGAGGCGCCGCTGGATGTGCCGAGAAAATAAGGATCGGCCAAAGGATTGCGAAGTAACCCTTGATAGATCGTCCCCGCGGTCGCAAGCGCCATACCTACGAGAACACCTAAAAGGACTCGGGGGAGTCTGAGCTCGAGGAGGACCGCACGCGTGGTGACCGACGGCCCGACAAAGAGAACGCAAGCGATCACAACAAGCATGAGAGCAAGCAAGCCAATCAATTTAGTGTTGGCAGACCCTTTCATGGTTTACCCCGCAATTGCTCGATACGAGTCTCTAGTTCTTCCACCCCGCGGACCACATTTGGGCTCGGACGCGATAACGCGTCTCGGTCTAAATTATCCAACACAAAACCATTCTTGACAGCTGCGATGGTCGACCAGGCCTGGCGGCGACCAACCTCGGCCTGGGTTAAATCAAAAGAAATGATGAGTTCAGGATTTCGCTCGACAATGACTTCAGGAGACACTTGAGCCGAGGGGCGCTTAAGATCGCTGAAGATATTGTCGACACCGGCAAAGGCGAGCGCCTCTGACAGAAAATCGTGGCCGCCAATCGTCCAGAAGGGAGGGTCGATCTCAATATAGGCGCGGAGACGACTGTGCAACGCTTTCGCCCGTTCCGCCACGCGAGTGAGTCGTGCCTTCATGTCGGCGATGACGGTTTCGGCGGCGCTTTCGCGATGAACGGATTTTGAAATCTCGCGGATGCTTCCGTACAGTTCGTCCATCGAATGGGGGTTAGGGATCTCGACGATCCGGTAGCCCATCTTCTTGAGCGCCGCGCCGGTTCGGGAACTGGCCCACAGTCCTGAAACAATCAGATCGGGCTTGAGACTGATAATTTTTTCGAGGTTGGGCTGAAAGAAATCACCCACGACCACACGGCCGGAGGCTGGACGGTCAAAGCGGGTGACGCCGACGATCTCGTCGCCTGATCCGAGCGATTCCAGGATCTCCGTATTGCTAGGTAAGAGAGACACAATGCGAGCCGAGAGAGAGAGACGGCAAGTCAAAAGGCAAATGGCAAAAGTCAAAAGGCAAAAGTAAGCGAGATCGAGTCCCACTTCCCACTTTTGACTTTTGACTTTTAGCTTTTGACTTGGGGTTCGGCTGTACATAAAAAATCCTGAGCCATCACGACGGAAGGCACAGGATCCCAAACTTACAACAGAGACAACATGACCCTTCCCGCGAAGGCAGTAAACGTATGGTGGTCGTCAGTCGACCGGACTTAAAGGCGTGGCCTTATTACCGTTGCGGGGCAGCTCTGGAGTCTCACCAGATTCCTCTCACAACCACAGAGTAAAAGAGCAAACACATCTCGCCAAGCGTCAGCGATGTCGCATTATAGACAGGCCTGCGCGCACCCTGTCAACAACAACTTTTAAAGTTTAAACAATCCTGGAGCGGTGGCGAGCAGCGACAATGCGCCCTGCACAAGTCAAAGCGCCACACCGGCACGTCGTAGGATCGTCCCGAAACGAAAAGCCGTAGTCGTAGGTAATTTCTTCCCCTTTGGCGATCGGGCGCTTGGCCCGCAACCAAATCTCACCATGCACACTTGCGCTCTGCGTGTTGGGTTCGCAGGAATGATTAGCATGTCGCGCTAGATTCGAAACGACCGACCCATCAATGAATTCACGGCGGTTGGCTTGAAATACAAACACATTTCCTTCTTCAGCCATCCTCTGTCCATCCTTAATAGAAAGCCTGGGACCCGAATATTCGACCACAGCAGTGCCTTCGGGAATCGCGACGCGCGCGAACAGGCCGCTTCCCTGAATCCGGGACGGCGAGGCATACACCCATTCATTGTTCGTGCGCTTGGCTCCTGATTTTCCGACCATCTACGGGACGCCTTAGCGGTCTTGGCCGGAATGGCCTTGGATGGTGTGTTCGGGTTCGGCGCGGCCGCCTAAATAGTTGGCAAAGAATTGCTCCACGCGCGAGTAGAAATGCATGCGGTTTTCAGGGCGCGCGAAACCGTGGCCTTCGTCGGAGTACACAATGTATTCCACTGGCTTTTTATTTTTGCGCATGGCTTCGACGATTTGATCGCTCTCCGACTGTTTCACGCGGGGATCGTTCGCACCTTGTCCGATCAAGAGCGGCTTCACAATGCGATCGACCAGAAATAATGGAGAACGCGACTTCATGAATTCTTCGTCGGTTTCTACGACGCCTAAGCGACGAGCGAACGTCGCGAGCATCGGAGCCCAATAAGGCGGAATGGTTTTAATCAGCGTGATGATGTTGCTCGGACCGACGATGTCCACGCCACAAGCAAACACATCCGGCGTGAAGGTGAGGCCTACGA
>JAYWEN010000379.1:0-2108 GCA_043779245.1 Elusimicrobiota bacterium
AATGTGTTGTCGGTTCATCCGTCAAATCAGAGGGGCTTTGCAACGGCCCAGCCCACCGGTGTCGAAGTCGTTCAGCTCTGGCGCGCGGCCTCTAGTCAATCTTCTCGGGTGTGCTTGTATGCGGAGTCCACCATTCACGAACAGGATTGGGACATCATGCCCTTCGCGATGGCGGCCAACAGTAATCTTCGTCGCGAAGGGGATGGCTGGATTATCAACACGCCTCAAACGATTAGGCTAGACGTCGGCACGTCCACCCGCCGCTTTCAGCTGGACGGAAAGCCTTGGTATTGCGCCGATAAAGGAAGTGTCTGGATTCCTAAAGGAGAGCATTCGCTGAGCTTCTCTCGAATTCAACGCGCCTGGTTCGATACCTCCGAGCTCGAAACGCACTTGTTGTCGATCTCGGGAGAACTCATTGGCAATCAAAAGGTCTCCTTGGGACTCGAGATCGAGTACGAATCGCCCAACCGTTGCGCGATGATGTTCAATAAGAATTCGTTAATCACCTATCTGGACGGTAAACTGGTCAGCCTTCCCTCGGTGAAAGGCGACCAAGGCTTCACAATTTTAGCGCCGCCGGGACATCATCGGCTGCGGATCGTCTCGCTCACCCTTGGGAAATTTATTGTCGAATTTATCAGCCTTGTCACGGCGTCACTGATCGTTCTCTTTGGTATTTGTTCAAGCGGCCTTCTGGCGATTCTCTTTCTATTTATTATGGTGCGCCGTCGAACGCATCGGATTCGCCGGTTTATTAGACGAAAATTAAGTTTTGCCTTCAGGAAAGGAAAAGAATGATCGCCGGAATCCCGATTGATATCCTTTTTATTTCAAGCGTTCTCTTAATTTGGTTCATGCTTTTTTACCAGTTCGTCCTGACGTTTGCTGGCTATCTTTATAGCCGAGAGTCCGCCCAGGAGCGCAAGCAAATTGACCGGATGCATTTCGACCTTCCTTCGATCTCGATCATGATCCCCGCGCACAATGAAGAGCTTGTCATCGAGCGAACGGTTAAAACGCTGCTCGCCTCCGATTATCCGACCTCGAAGCTCGAAATCATCGTGCTCAATGACGGCTCGACAGACGGTACCAAAGAAATACTAAATCAGCTGGCCAAAGACCATTCCAACGTGCGTCCTGTCCACATTCCGCCTGGGGAAGGGGGGAAGGGGAAAGCGGCCGTTTTAAACCGAGGCCTCAAGTTGACCAAACATGATTTAGTGGCGATTTATGACGCCGATAATCAGCCGCAACCTTCGTCGCTGCGCTATTTAGCCGCGCAGTTTACGCTCTTTCCAGAACTCGGGGCGGTGCTGGGCAAATTCCGAACCTTGAATCGGAAAAGGAATTGGCTGACGCGCTTTATTAATATTGAGGGACTCAGTTTTCAATGGATTGTTCAGGCCGGACGCTGGAAGCTTCTCAAGGTAGCCACCCTTCCCGGAACAAACTTCATCGTCCAGAAAAAAGTCTTGGATGAAATCGGCGGCTGGGACGAGCAAGCTCTAACGGAAGATGCGGAGTTGTCCCTTCGAATGTTGGAAGCCGGTTACCGCATTAAGTTTGTGCCGTACGCTGTGACTTGGGAACAGGAACCCGAGACGCTTTTAGTCTGGTTCCGTCAAAGAACCCGCTGGGCCCGCGGCAACTTTTATCTGATGCGTAAGTTCATTTCTGGAATCAGTACAGCGAAGAATAAAGCCTTAGGGTTCGAAGTCTTTTACTTCCTTTGTCTTTATTATGTCTTCGTCTTTGCCATCTTGACGTCGGCGATCTTGTTTGTGCTTGGGCTCTTTGGATGTATCTTTATCCCGGTGCCGGGTCCGTACCTTGAGATTTGGCTTGTCGCCTATCTGCTCTTCGTAACGGAGATCGTCCTAATGCTGTCTCGCGAGCCGGGCGAAGATTCGATCTCCAACATCCTCTACAGCATGCTCATGTATTTCACCTACTGCCAGCTCTGGCCGCTTGTCGTCGCCAGCGCCTTTTATAAGGAATATGTGAAGGGAGAGAAGAAGACGTGGAACAAAACGAAAAGATTTAAAGTGAGTTCTGAGGACTGAGTCCCATGTACGATGTGCCAGTGCCCTGGAGGCAGGACTCCG
>JAYWEN010000380.1:0-4951 GCA_043779245.1 Elusimicrobiota bacterium
GTCCCCTCTGCAATCCTGCCAAACCCAGCGCCCAGTTATTAGGCGTATATGACCCCGTGTGGTTGAGACCGATCGCGGAAGTGTTGAAGAAGCTGGGATGTGAAGAAGCGTTCGTTGTGCATGGCCAAGGCGAAGATGAAATAATTATCACTGGACCAACCGATGTGGCCGAACTTCATCAAGGGCAAGTCCGATTGGAAACCTGGAGACCGGAAGATTTCGGATACAAGGTGCAGCCTCGCGAGGAAGTCAAATCCCGGACGCCTGAAGAGTTCTCCCGGACTCTTCTTGAGGTCTTAAATGGACGCTTAGGTGTCCAGCGCAATGTCGTATGCATGAATGCGGCGGCGGCGATTCGCGCCGCGATGCGCACAAAAGCCGGCGGCTCGAAAAACACGTCGCTCAAGGACGCGGTCATTCTTGCTCAGAAGAGTATCGACTCCAAAGCCGCGCTCGGCAAGTTCCAAGCGCTCAAAGCCGCACTCGCACCAAGCGAGGAAGTAAATGGCTGATTTCCTCGAAGAAGTCGTCACAAAAACGCGTCAGCGGATCGATGTCCAGAAAGGGCAGATCAGCATGGAGCAGTTGAAGAAGCGTTTAAAGAAAAATGAGCCCAAACGAGCGTTCGAAAAAGCGCTGCATCAGGCGGGTCGAATGGCGCTCATTGCCGAACTCAAACAGGCCTCGCCTTCAGCCGGAATCATTCGCAAAGAGCAAGACATCCCCGGACGCATCAGAGCCTACACGAAGGGGGGGGCCGCGGCCCTATCGATTCTGACTGAGGAGCATTATTTCCATGGGTCACCGCAACTCTTGGAAGAAGCGCGAACGTTAACGCACTTGCCCTTGCTCCGCAAAGATTTCATTATTGATCCCTATCAAATCGTCGAATCCAAGAGTCTCGGCGCCGATGCGATCCTTTTAATTAGCAGCTTATTGCCGGGGATTTTATTGCGTGAGTTTTTAGACGAGGCCGAAGCCTGTGGCCTGGAAGCCTTAGTGGAAGTTCATAGCGAAAAAGACTTAGAACATGCGGTCGAGTCGCGGGCGCTTGTCATTGGGATTAACAATCGTAATTTGCGAACACTGCGCGTCGATCTGTCGAACGCGGAAAGACTTTTAGCCAAGGCCCCTCGCCAGGGAATCACGTGTGTGGTCGAAAGCGGCATCAAACTTCCCTCGGAGCTTCCGCATTTAATGGAACTCGGTGCACACGCGGTTCTGATTGGTGAAACCTTTATGCGCGCGGAAGATCCCGAAAAAGTAGTTAAGGAGTTTACCCAAGCATGCCTAAAGTAAAAATCTGCGGAGTGACAAATGCCCAAGACGCCCTCTGGGCGGCGAACTTAGGGGCCGACTTCATCGGCCTCAATTTTTACAGTCAGAGCCCACGGAAAGTTTCTGTGAAGCATGCTAAAGAATTGGTTTCCCAGATTCCACCCTTTGTCACGGCTGTTGGCGTTTTCGTTGACGAGCCTTTCGAGAGCCTTGCCAAGATCGTCAAAAGCGTTCCGCTTAAAATGGTGCAGCTCCATGGCTCTGAAACTCCGGAGTACTGTGCCCAAGTGAAGGCCCTGGGAGTCAAAGTCGTGAAGGCTCTTCGCCTACAAAAACCTTTAGAGACATCCGACACGAGTGCCTATGAAGACATTGTCGACTTTTTCATGTTTGATTCCTTTTCGGCTGACACCGCGGGTGGGACTGGTGAGGTCTTCAACTGGGAGTGGCTGTCATCGTCTAGTCAACTCACGAAACCTTGGTTTCTTGCTGGGGGCCTCACGCCAGCCAATGTCCTCGATTCCATGAAGAAAGCGCATCCCGCATTCTTAGACGTTTGCAGCGGAGTAGAGAAATCACCCACACGAAAGGATTATGACGCGATGAAGTCCTTTATCACGATAGCCAAATCTGTTCGATGAGCATGATTCCGAACAAACAAGGTTACTTCGGAGAGTTCGGAGGACGATTCATTCCTGAGACGCTGATGACACCTCTCTTAGAATTAGAAGTCGCCTATCGCAGCGCGCAAAAGAATCCCAAGTTCCGCGAAGAATTGGCCTACCACTTGCGGCAATTTGTCGGTCGACCCACGCCGCTCATGTATGCGAAGCGTTTGAGTGAAGCCATCGGAAAGGGTCGTATCTATCTCAAGCGCGAAGACTTGTGCCATACGGGTGCTCACAAAATTAATAACGCGCTTGGCCAAGTGCTTTTAACGAGGTATCTTGGCAAGAAGCGAGTCATCGCAGAAACCGGTGCGGGCCAACACGGGGTGGCTACTGCTACCGCGGCCGCGTTCTTCGGGCTTGAGTGCGACGTGTTTATGGGATCTGAAGACATCATTCGCCAAGCGCCTAATGTCTTTCGAATGAAGCGACTCGGCGCCAGGGTGATTCCTGTGAACACAGGGACGAAGACTTTAAAAGACGCGATTAATGAAGCGCTGCGAGACTGGGTGACGAACGTGCGCACGACTCATTACGTCGTTGGTTCGGCTGTCGGACCGCATCCGTTCCCCATGATCGTGCGCGATTTCCAGGCCGTGATTGGGAAGGAGTCGCGCCAACAGATTTTGAAACAAGAAGGGCGGCTTCCGCATTATGTGATGGCTTGCGTTGGGGGCGGCTCTAATGCGATTGGCCTCTTCTATCCGTTTTTCAAAGACAAGACCGTGAAGATGCTGGGGGTCGAACCTGCAGGCAAAGGCCTCAACACGATTCATCATGCGGCTCCGCTGGCTCGGGGGAAAAAAGGCGTGCTGCATGGAGCACTGAGCTACCTTCTTCAGGATACCGATGGACAGATCGCCGGAACGCATTCGTTGTCCGCCGGCCTCGACTATCCTGGAGTCGGCCCTGAGCATTCCTATTACAAAGACAGTGGTCGCGCCACCTACGTCGCGGCGACCGATAAGCAATGCATTGAAGGTTTTGAACTGCTTTGCAAGACGGAAGGGATTCTTGCGGCTCTCGAGCCCGCGCATGCGATCGGATATCTGAAAACGTTTTCTAAAAAGATGAAGCCCAATGACATTGTGATTGTGAATCTTTCCGGCCGCGGCGACAAAGACATGCCTATATTGGACAAGCTTTATGAGTAACAGAATTGGGCGAACATTCTCGAAGCTAAAAAAAGAGAAGCGCAAAGCGCTGATCGGATACATCACGGCAGGATTCCCCAAGAAGGCGAGTTTCCAAGTGCTTGTTCCTTTGCTCGAGAAGGCGGGCCTTGATCTGCTTGAAGTGGGCGTCCCTTTTTCCGATCCCGTTGCTGACGGGCCAACGATCCAGCACTCCTCGCAAATTGCGCTGCGAAATGGTGTTACGCTTGATTGGATTATAGAATCGGTCAGAGTGATCCGCAAGAAGGGCGTTCAGCTTCCGATCATTTTAATGTCGTACTGCAATCCCATCCATACCAAGGGCTTTGAGTCGTTTTTTCGAGAGGCGGCGGCCGCTGGCGTGGATGGTCTGATCATTCCGGACTTAATTCCTGAAGAAGGGAAACGCTATTCGCAAGCCGCCGCCGCGCACGGCATCAATTTGATCTATCTCGTCGCTCCGACGACACCGAAGGCGCGCATCAAGATGATCGCGGGCAAGACTCAGGGGTTTCTTTATGCCGTGTCGATGACGGGCGTGACCGGCGTCAAGAAAGCCGTCTCGTCCGAAGTAAAAAGATTTTTGAGTATCATCCGCTCAGTGACCGCAAAGCCGATCGCGGTCGGATTTGGACTCTCCACGCCGCAGCAAGTAAGTGAAGTAGCAGCCTATGCGGATGGAGTGATTGTTGGATCGGCGCTTATTCGTGCGATTGAAAAATCAGAAGGATCATCGTTCAGCAGCGCCGTAAGTTTCGTCCGCTCACTCGCTGAGGCCTTAGCGTCAAGAAAGGAGTCTTAATATGCCGCTCGAACCTTCACCCCGTACAAAGAAAGCCATCCCCGCCGGAGTTTGGACGAAATGCAATAAGTGCGAGCAAATCATTTACAACAAAGAGCTCGAAGAAAACTTCAAGATCTGCCCCAAGTGCGGCGCCCATTTTCGTCTGAACGCACGCGAACGGGCCAAGCAGCTCTTTGATGAAAGCAGCCTTAAAGAATTTGGCACCGATGTGCATCCAATCGACGCACTGGGATTTATTGACATTCAACCTTACTCTGTTCGCATCACGCAGAGTCAGAAGAAAACAGGCCAGATTGACGCCTGCTTGGCCGGCGAGGCGACAATTGAAGGACATCCACTGGTGGCGGCTCTCCTCGACTTTGATTTCATGGGCGGCAGTATGGGTAGCGTTGTGGGCGAAAAAGTCACCCTGGCCATCGAGAAGGCCTTGAAAGAGAAAGTACCTCTTCTGATTGTCTCAGCTTCAGGTGGCGCGCGCATGCAGGAGTCCATTCTCTCCCTGATGCAGATGGCTAAAACAAGCGCGGCCCTAGCTCGGCTGAACGAAGCCGGCGTACCGTTTATTTCACTGATCACCGATCCAACTACGGGGGGGGTCACGGCCTCCTTCGCCATGCTGGGAGACGTGATCGTGGCTGAACCCAAAGCGCTCATTGCATTCGCTGGTCCACGCGTGATTGAGCAAACCATTCGCCAGCAATTGCCGGAAGGCTTTCAACTTTCGGAATTTGTTATGGCTCATGGGATGATCGATGCCATCGTTGAGCGAAAGAATTTGCGTAAATTTCTTTCCGAGATTTTGGCTTACTTTTCCGACAAGGGGACAAACACGGATCCCTCAGCGAGTGGCGGAAAAGTGGGAGCGAAGTGACGTTTCAAGCTTTCCATAAGAATCTCAATGCTCGAGGCGTGTTTCGAATCCGTCCGAACCTCACTCGGATTCGAAAAGTGCTGGCCGTCTTAGGAAATCCTCAGCAGGCTGTACCCTCCATCCACATTGCCGGAACGAACGGCAAAGGCTCAGTCGCAGCAGCGCTCGAAGCAGT
>JAYWEN010000381.1:0-1559 GCA_043779245.1 Elusimicrobiota bacterium
CGGCGTTGAGATCGAAGCGCACCTCAGTGCCGATTCTTACGGGCTATTTGCTGAGGTCCATCCTCCTGAGTTCAAATGCGTCCTTTCGAATCTGGTCGACAATGCTGTTGAATCCTTAGTGTCTAACCGTGGCAGAGTGACAGTCGAACTCACACGCTTATACACCGAGATTTTGGTCCGCATTCAGGACAATGGACGCGGTATCCCTGCGCACATCCTGCCGCGCCTGATGCAGAGAGGAGAAAGCCATGGCAAGCCTGGCGGGTCAGGCCTGGGCCTGTACCATGCTCGTACCCAGGCTGATGCCTGGGGTGGGAGTCTTAGGGTCGAGTCCCAAGAAGGCATTGGGACGACGGTTCTACTACAGCTTCCGATGGCATCTGCGCCACGCTTGTTTGTCCCAGAACTCAAGATCGCGTCCGGAACCCAGGTGCTCGTCCTAGATGATGACAGGGCAATTCACTCCATTTGGGAGGGTCGCTTCCAGGGTCTTTCCGAAGGGTCTATTACGGTGCTTCACTTCACGACCGCGCGCGAGTTTAGCGCATGGATTACCGAGCACAGGGATGCGGCGCAGGTTCTGTGCCTCGTGGACTATGAGTTGATCGGTGAGAAAGAAACTGGCCTTGACGTGATCGAAAGGTTTGGCTTAGGGGATCGCTCCATTCTCATTACAAGCTGGTATGAGGAGAGTTCGATCCGCGAGCGCTGCGAACAAGTGGGGGTTAGGCTAATCCCGAAGGGCTTAGCGGGCTTTGTCCCGATTTCCGTTGGGGCTGCTTTGGCCAATGCGGATCTCGTTCTGATCGATGACGACCCGCTCGTTCACCGGGCGTGGAAGGCGTGGGGAGACCACCTCGGCAAAACCATTGCCGCGTTTAATACAGAGGAGGAGCTAGACGGCCACGCATTTGACCCCAACACGCCAATCTACGTGGACAGGAATTTGAAAGATGACGTGTCGGGCCTGGATGTGGCCGCCAGGCTCCATCAGCACGGCTATCAGAACCTTTATCTCACGACCGGCGAGCGCCTACCCGAAAAGGAAGCCCTGCTTCCATTTCTTCGTGGCGTTATCGGGAAGGAGTTTCCTCTTAAGATGTGACATCTCGTCTTTAGGAGCCGGATCGTGATTCGTTCTTTGAAAACTGAATAGTCTTCATACCCACGAGAACCTGAAATCTCGTAAAGATGGCCAGGGCCAAGGATGGTCCTGGGCCCCATAGCAATCTCACGTCTGCAGTTGGGGCGGTCTACGTTGCAGCAAAGTGCGGCTCGTGGTCTTCAGAATGGCCGGATATGATCGCGATTTCGCCACTGGAACAACCGCGCCTGCCGACAACGCACTAACAAGGCCGGACCTGCCGCTATCATCATCGAAGTGGATTGCGAACAGACGTTATTGCAACGAAAGCTCTGGAGTCCATTTTAAGCTAAAAAGTTTATTTCCGTTGGCATCCGACTGAGAAACCTCAGCGGTTTCGTGAAGCCTGACAACTGCGGACAATCTGGAAACAATTTCGCCATTTTCAAAAAACGTTGAGGAGATCTTAACGGCA
>JAYWEN010000382.1:0-3724 GCA_043779245.1 Elusimicrobiota bacterium
GTCCACGATAAAACAGAACTTTTGCCATTAACAATCGTCATTGGATTGGCCGAGAGTGTGGCCGTTGGCGCGACGCAATCATTTATTCCGCAGTTGCAAACGTCACCACCAATGTATGTACAACCCGGAGCAAGAACAGGGCAGATGACAGGCGTTCCACAAGACGGCGTTTTAATCGGAACATAGTAAATCATCACGCGAGAATTTCCTGTATCGGCAACAAACAACCTTTCGTTCCCTGTTCGACTAAGAACTGAATCTCCGGACGCATCATAGCTGACGCCTCCAGGATGTTGAAGGGTAAGCAATGTCGGAGAACCGCTTCCAGGCAAAGGACTCCCGGCCGAATTGGCCCCAATATAGGCACTGCCCGAGCCATCGAACATCGCCACACGGTTGTTATATGAATCCGAAATAAATTGCCGCGAAATAGCGGGATCAAACGCGACACCTTTCACATGATCAAAGGAAAGACCTCCAGCGGAAGATCGCGTCGACGTAAGGTGCAGATCATTAATATCGTATGAATTGACTTGACCGCCATCGGCAACATAAAAATCATGACTAAACGTGTCAAAGGCAATAGCTGACGGATTCGACAAAGGGTATTCTCCAGAGGCACCAAGCGCGGTATAAATTATTGTCGCAGGCCCGCCATTGAAATAGCCTGAGCGAGCATACCTGTCTAGATCCCAGACCATGAGACGAGCGTTATTGGAATCGGCCACAATTAATCGAGTTCCATTGACAGCGGGATCCCACGCAATACCTAAAGGCGCGTTTAGACTTGAGTCCGTGGGTGAAACGGGAGTTGCATTGGTGGTGAATTGATCTTGACCAAGAACAGAGTCGGCGGCGCGGCCATTCGAGATGGCAGCAAAGCCGGAACTAAGATCAAAAAGCATGACGCGATTATTTCCAGTATCAGAGACAAAAAGAACCTTCGAATTGAAAGTCCTGATGTAATACAAGGCTTGAGGATTTGACATTGAACCAGCCGTTGGAGACGCCGATCCACGGTTGGGCAATACGGAAGTAAAATCAGCCTGCCCTAAAACATACTTGGGGTCCACCCGAAATCCATTCGTAAAATCATAAATTAGAACGCGGTTATTGCCGGAGTCGGCCACAAACAACATTTTTTCTTCTTGACTGTAATAGGCTCCGCCTGGGAAAGACAATGTCGTCGCAGAGGGTATGCCGCCTTTATTGGGCAACCCTGATACAAAATCATTTTGACCTAAGACAAAAGAGGCATTCTCTCCACTGAGAAAAGCTTGAGCTATTCCTGACAGACCCAAAAGAATGGTCGAAAACCCAGCAAACCAGATTAATCGAGTCTGCAAGAATTTAATCATCGTTTTTTCTCCGCTTTCGTTCCCACTATTGGAGCGAGGGTGGACTCTTCGGCTTTGGGTCCATTCTGGGCATTCGCGATTTTTTCCACATCGGCGCTGTACTGAAGAAGGTCGGCGACCTCTTTAAGATCCATCGCCCCGTCATCTTCTTGAATCTTGGCAATATTCATCGGACGAATCGCTTTGGCCAAATGCTCTTGGGTATCAGCCAACTTCATGGATGATTTGTTTAAACGATAGAACGGTTTGTATGCCGGCTCCATGGTGAGCAAGCTGTCAGAGAGAAGGAACGCTTCGCTGTAGTGGCCTTGCGCCATCGCAAGTTTGGCCTTTCTGAAAAGAGCTCGCTCTTCCGGCGTGAGGCGAGGCTGAATGGCGCCGAAGTGCATGGACACTTCGTAACGATGAGTCATTCCCAAATCTCCGTAAGCGCTGTAAGCGTAATCGAATGAAAAATCTCGAATGCGCAGTCCCAAACCAAGCCTTAATCCGTTGCCTTCCTGGTGCGTTCCCGCGTAGCCGGCGCGAAGCGCCATCATCGGCACGAGCCAATATTCAAGTCCACTGTAAATTGATCCTTTCACGTCCCGTTCTTGACCATAGTCCAAAGACATATTGAGCTTCTTGTCATGCATCTGAACGGCCGCAACGCCCAGCCGCCATTCCAAGGGAAAAGGATCCCTTTGATTGATAAATTTGAGTCCGGTGCCAATGTTTCGGACGGTGGCACCCACTCGAATGGTACCCCCCATCACTTCGCGCTGCAACGTATAAATTGCACCCATATCCGTAGCCACTCCCGCGGCCGAAACGTCCGCCAACTTGGATTGGACACCTTTCAAATTCGCGCCTAGCGATAGAGGACCTAAAAGCAGTCCGCCGCCAATTGTTCCCACTGTGCTGTAGGCCTGGACATCCCCCGTTGGAGCGGCATGAGCGTCAAAGCCTTTGATTTGTCCAAAGGATTGATAAGACAGGCTGCCGCCGATTCCGCCGTTTTCCAAGGGTGTCGCTACGGCTAAATTTTGGAAGGTCTGGTCCTGCAGAAATTGGTTATACATGAAGGAAGCTTGGCTCTGATTGAGGATGGCAAGGCCAGCTGGGTTCCAATAGAGGCTCGACACATCATCGGATTGAGCCGTGAACGCTTCACCCATCGCTATCGCTCGAGCGCCGATTGGCATGCTCAAAATGTTGGCACCACTGGTCCCGGCAGATGCAGACACGTGGGTAGGCATAAGGCAAAAAATGACCGCCAGGAGTGCCAAAACGTTCTTTTCGGTCGCCCGGAAAGACACTTTCGGTTCTTTGCAGATCTTTTTAAGTTGGGTCGATTTTAAAACCATTTTACCCCTCATGACCGTCTGCCTTCGTTAGTGAGATACTTTCTACTCACTATATTTAGCAGGCCAATGTTACGGGCGAATGGCGGCAGTGTTAACTCGGTGTAAAATGTCACGAAAGAAAGCATTTGAGACCCCTTTGGACCTCGGATACCTTCCCCCATCCCTAAAGGTAGGCCGAATAATGGCTGGCGATCTTCCACCCTATAGGGAATAGAAAAAATAACCCATCTATCGAAAGTCACTATTTATGGGCCTAAAGGGCCCAATTTTTTATGAACCTTGCAGGATTATCGAGGTCGGCGGGATTCGTACAACAAAATAGCAGCAACAGACGCCACATTTAATGACTCGACTGGAGAATGCATGGGAATATGGGCCATTTGTGCCTTGGTTAAATCCCAGTCTTTCGAAAGACCACGTCCTTCTTGACCTAAAAGGATTCCCCAGGGTTTACGCCAATCAAGCTCTATGTAGGAAGGCGAGGATTTATCAGAGGATTGCATGGTGGCTGCCAAAAGGTCGTATTTCAACTCCCCTAGCTTCGCACTAATCTCTAATATAGGAAGATGCTCTAAAGATGGAATGCGAAGGGTTGATCCCATAGCCCCACGCAACGCTTTTGGCGAAAACAATCGCGCTGTTCCAGGGGTGGTCACAATACCAGCAGCTCCTGACGCTTCGGCGGTCCGTAAAATAGTCGCCAAATTCCCCGGATCTTGAATGCCATCTAAAATAACGATTGGGGCCGGAGCCTTCGCGACCAGATCTTTCCACGACCAGTCGCGGCAACGAACAACCGCCAAGATTCCTTGTGGCGATTCCACATCCGAGAGCAAATTAAAAACAGAATCGGTCACCAGAAAATGGCGCTTGGCTTTCGATTGCATGGATGGCAGGAGCGGATTATGTTCGAAGGCGGGCGAATACAGCAACACATCGATCACGGAGGAAGAGTCGAGCGCCTCTTTCACAAGACGTGGCCCTTCCAAAAACATCACGCGCGATTGGCGATCATCTCGA
>JAYWEN010000383.1:0-1969 GCA_043779245.1 Elusimicrobiota bacterium
ACGCCACGACCAAGCCAGCGGGACCGAGACCACCCGGCCATCCGTAAGATGCGCGGTGATCGCCTCCTCGTCCACGATCATTTTCTTAATTCGCGGTTCAATTGTAGTGTTCATTCCAGGTCTCCAGGATAAGTTCGATTTTCGCTTCTACGATTCAGCGGATGGCGTTCAACTTCCTCGACCTGAAGCCGTCGCAAAAACCATCCCCCCACCCGCTTGACGCATCGCCGGGAAACTGGCGCAATCCACCAAACTCAGCTTCCGCCATTGAGCGATCAAGGAGCGCCGTCAACGCCAAATCGTGGTTCCATTCGTTAATCCAACTCTACAAGAGCAGGGGCGTAATCTCTTCTCGGAATTTATATTAAATGATGATCCCCGGGCGGAAGGCCGCCGGGACAACGGATAAACGACTCTCGTACTCGTGTTCATTCGCACGGGCTGAGTCCGCTCAGGCCGACTAGGCAAGCGGAAAACGCCCTTTTCCATTTCACGCTGAACCCGCGCAAGATTTCCCTTGGTTAAGGCAAAGGCCGAACTTTCAGGCGGGCTTCAATTTCGTCATAAACCGCTAACTCGGTTCCCGCTTCGATGGTGACTGCGATCCCGTAGCGAACGGGTGTGGTGCCGTCGGAAACGCCCGCGTCTTCTTTGCACCAGACGCGCAACGAGAGATGTCCATCATCAATGTACGGGACGGCGGATTCTCCTTCGTAATGCTCATGAAAGATGCTGCCACGTTTGCCAGTGACGTCCGCGGGTTGCCTCCTGCTCCGCTTGATGCCGAAAACCTCGAGCGGTTTTTCAAGGGGCGATGCTTCCATGCGGATACATCGATAATTCTGATGGCCCGCCCTTACGGGCGAGAACCACGCAATCGTCACTGTGAGCGTTCGGGGCACTGTCACTCGCTCCAGACAGCCTGGAAGAGGGATGCGATAGTTGTGAGCGCTGTCCGGGGCGATGCTGCTGTAGCCCACCAAAGTTGCTCGTTTCTTGGAGCATTCAAGTACTCTTGCGATGTCGGGGACGCCGTAGCCGAGAAAGCGCGACGAGTTATCGGCTCGTTCCACGTGCAAGCGCTTGTTTTCTGGTCCGCAGATTTCTTTGAGCACATCGCCATTACCGCTCCACCTGGCGCTATGGACAAGCAAGGCTTTTACGACGGTGGCATAAAACTGTGGGTCCATATCAGCCAACAGCGACCCATCTTCTCTGTTCATCAGTTCATCGAAAATGCGGTGGCCGGCGCGTGTCGCCAAGGCGGTAGCTGAGCTTGTCCCATCGCTGAAAGCGACTTGGTCAAGGCGACCCTGGCCGAGTGGGTCGGGAGCGGCGGCGCTTAACCCATAGAGCCTGCCGGGCGAACCAACCGATACTCTGAGGCCACCTCCAGAACGCTGCATCCGAACATATTCCCGGCCGCCGGGAAAATACAGCTCCGGCTTTATCATGCGCCGGTATCCTAATCCCAGCCCTGAACTAACGTTCGGGAGTGTCTTGTCTTCGAAAGGATCAAGGGCGTTCTGGCCGCCCCGACGAGTCCCTACGTTGTCATGATGTTGCGCCCCAATCGTAAGGGCGTTCAAAGACTCCGCGGGTGATAGGATCGTGCGTTCGCGTTTCGCCTCGTTCAAAGCTTTAAGGACCGACCTCTCACGATGCTCGGGGCTTGCATTTTCGAATGCAACCCATCCATCAAAGTCCGCGATTTCCAGCGGGTCGCTTATATTTCCGCCGCTCACCAAAAATAGGAGGTTGTATCGGTCTGAGAGAAAGTCCAGCAGCCGTGCCAGCGGGCTCATGAATCTTGCAAAAGGTCTGCGGGTATCGCCCATCGACAAATTGATTAAGAACACGGAAGGCGCGGCCGCTTCCTCGCCTTCGCTGCCTTTTATGCGAAGCACAGACCGGTAAATTGTATCTACCAGCAGCCGGTCGCTCTCCGTTTGTTCGAACCCTGCGTCGG
>JAYWEN010000384.1:0-2601 GCA_043779245.1 Elusimicrobiota bacterium
GATAGGTCAAGCTGCATGTCTCTTTCCCCTTCCCCCTTATTTAACTTCAAGACGCAAGCCATCACCCCGAGCGCGTTACTTGAAATACAGCCGTACCAACAGGGGGTCGGCAGTCAAGTAGATCGCAATTTAGGTCGCATAGCTCTACGCACTTCGGGCGATGAATCAGAACTTCCGATACATAACTCATCATATGAGCCTAATGTGTCGGAACGTTTTCAGGCCCAAGTCCGTTTCGAAGAATTTATCTCAGCGTGGGAAAGCAAATTTAGAAAAACAGAATTCCCGAAGCCTTCAGAGCCCCTCCGTGATCATTTTTTGAAAATGGAAAAAGAGCTTAGGCAAGATCCTTGGTTCGTCCAGCTGTCTCAGCACCATTCCGCCCAAGGATATGATTTTGGTTCGTGGCCCCATAAAATACTCCTCACCTCAGCACAAGAAGGCGCTTCCTCGGAAAACGCGGATCTCCTGATTCATCGGCAGTTTCTTTTAGACGGGCTTGCGCTCATGGCCATGAGGATTTGGGACGCCGGCCCAGAACATAGCGCCGCAAACGCCCAGCAGATTGAAAGGCTGCTTGATCTTCTGCGAATTGACGGACGTCTCCCAATCCTAGCCGTGACACATCCTTCCGATCTCTATACCGTAGCGACGTCGATCATCAGCCAAAATGAAAAAGAGCAAGTGGCACTTCAAGAGAGACTCATAAAGCTTTATAGCCTTGAACATAGCCGCCGTTTCCTGCATCATCAGGCCCGCCATCTTCGTTCCATCAGTCAGTCCGCTCGAAACTTACATTCGGAGGATCGATTAAGAAGAGCTCGCGACGTCTGGCGCCATCGAGCCGCGAATTCCGTGGATTATCTGACAGTTATTTTGAACTTAATCCCTTTGTTGGAAGAATTTGAAAAAAACCCCACGGACCCGGACATAGCTTTTGACATCCTTGACGCACTATCCGGGGATCCGGAGATGTTCCTCGTTTCCCAAGTTTTGGAAAAATTCACTTTAGATCTGGCCCGCGAGGTGTTTTCTCACTCCCACGAAGTCGTCCAAAAAAGCATCTTTCGCGCGGGAAGGATTTTTCCAATAGATCTGGGAGAAGATCGACTAAAGCACTATTTTGGTCTCCTCGATCGCCTACGTCTCCATTTACACAGGCATGCGGAACGCTATCGAGAATCCGGCGGATTTTCTTCGGATCACTACACCCCCTTTGGCCGATCGGACATCTATCCCATTGACGTTGCCGGAGCTTTAGCTCTCCTCCAATTCAGGCATCCTAATGCGCCCCACCCTCTCGATTTCGACACCTTGGGACGTCCCTCTGATTCAGAATCGGTGGCGAGGCAGAATGAACTCTTGGATCAAATGTTCATGGGGATCAAAACCCCAGGTTCGGCGATCCGAAACTATCACGCGGAAGAAGGCTGGCTTGCCTTTGAGCTGACGTCTTATTTTTTAGATTTATCAGCGTCATTAACGTTACCAGATACTCGTGGGCGCCCGCCGAAAGTGCTCGACGCGTCGGCCTAGCGAGAACAATACGTATCCCACGTCGATTGCGCTGAACGCACGGGGCTGGCTTGGCGAGCGGCTTCTTTAAATCCCGCACAAAAAATTCGCGTATCTTCTTTTTTAATCTCCGCTAAATAGTAGCTCTCGTTCGAATGATCAAGAACCGTTGATAGATGATCCACCCACCGTATGACATTTTGTTTTAAGTACTCCAAATCATCTGGCCTAAGCGTCTTCTGCGCGGCATACGGTAGTTGCGCGAGCACCGCTTCGATATCCATCGCCGCCGCGTGCGAGACCAGCGCGTTGTCCTGTAAGCATTCATAAGCATCTGCTTCTGCAGCCTTTGCCGAAAGTTCTTCCAGATCTTCCGGACTACAGCCTTTCCATCCTTCTTGAGGGACGGAGGGAACAGAAAAAAAGGCATGCAGCTGTTCTCGATCACGCCGGAACTGCTTCAGGTGAGTCCATTCGTGAACGACGCCTTGGCAGAGCCCTTCTCGACCTTCCTTAAAGAGCTTCGGATCCAGGCTAATTTGAAGAGTGACCGGATTAGCCTGGCCAATGCGATCATCATGATGGCGGCTGTAGCCTTCAATAATTTTGAAATGAGATTGATCTTCGGCTCGGATGCCTAAATCATCAGCGACAAGGCGAAATAATCCCAAGTAATCGCCATTATTTAACGCAAGACCATAAATGGGATCGCCCATATCCAGGCAGGAGGCTTGAAGAGGAAGGGGAAAGAGGAAAAGAATAAATGCGAGACGCCACACAAAAGAATTATAACAAGGAGCCTTTGTTATAATCCTTTTTTCGGAGACCGGAGGGGTCGCATAGTGGCCTAGTGCGGCGGTTTGCTAAACCGCTATACGGGTAATTCCGTATCGAGGGTTCCGCGCCACTACAGCGATGGCGCGCCCGCCAAGGTGTATTGGCGGGGAATCCCTCCTCTGAGCCAAATAGAGATGGAGGATTTTGTTGTTAGGCGGTTCTAACAATCTAACGCAACACTTTGATAGTTTGAGCAGGCTATCAGAGGAGGCGTTTCGTGTGCAACTACAAGCGGCTAGGATTGGAAGA
>JAYWEN010000385.1:0-3030 GCA_043779245.1 Elusimicrobiota bacterium
CGGGACCCGTGGGACCCGAAGCATCCAAAGCGCTAACGGCGATTCGCCAACAGATGCAGGAAATGCAGACACTCTTAACGTGGCTGCGGCCCGTCAAAAAACAAACGTTAGGAAAGGCGGCATAGATTCTCGTGCGAATAATTAATCAATTGGATTCTGACACTTCGGGACTCGACAGTGAACGAGTGGGAGTACTCGAAAAAGTGGCCTCGACACTTTATCAACGCCTGCAGGCCATCGAAGATCGCATTAAGCTGTTGGAGACAAAGCCTCCTGAACAGTCGCGCCCCATCGAGATCGCGCCGCCCGCACCCGCTCCTGCCATGGAAACTCTCAAACCCGTTGAAACTGTCACCATGCCGGAGACGGTCCAACCCCTTTCCATTCCCATCGCATTTCAGGGATCGCTGGATGCCGAAGCGATCCGCAAAGGTCTCTTGACCAAAATGTGGAAGTACCTCAATGACCGACAAGCGGCCTGACCGCTCCTGTGTTTGATTACACAGGCTGCGTACATTTCCATTCTTCCTTTTCGTACGACGGCAGAGTCCCACTTAAAGACATCCTAAACGACGCCAACCGCGTCGGCTTGGATTTCGCCATCGTGACCGATCATTACCATCTCGACGCGCAGCAAGAAAACCTTCAGGGATATCACGGAGACACGCTGCTCATTGTAGGAGAAGAAATATCGCCCCGTTACAATCACTATATTGCGCTCAACGTGGAAAAACCGATTATTACATGGAAATCGGAAGCCAATGCACAAGCTGTGATTGACGAAGTGAGTGCGCGCGGGGGATTTGGGTTCATCAGCCATCCGGATCATTCGGGGGCTCCTCTCATTGGAAGCCGCGCCTATCCTTGGATCGATTGGGATGTGACGGGTTACGCGGGATTAGGACTTTGGGACTTGGGAACTGATTGGAGCGGGGCACTGACCTCACCCTGGCGATCTTGGTACGCCTGTTGGCGACCAGCCGAGATGCTTAAGGGACCGCTTCCCCGGACTCTCGCGCGCTGGGACGCGCTCACGCAGAAACAGCATTGCGTCGTGATTGGAGAAATCGACAATCATTCACACAAACGATCCTTCTTCGGATTGACCCGGGATATTTTCCCGTTTGCGTTTGCTTTTCGCACGATCCGCACGCACGTTCTACTCCGCGAACCTTTGAAAAAAGAAATTCACGTCGACACGCGCGCGATTCTTGCAGCCCTGCGTCAAGGCGAGTCCTATGTATCGCTCGACTATTGGAATGACGCGACCGGATTTTTCTTCACAGCCTTCGATGGAAAGAACACTGCCTGGCCAGGAGGCGAGCTCGTTCGCCAAGGTCCGGCGCTGCTCGAAACAAAACTCCCCGGCCCCGGCAAACTTCGGCTGATCCGAAATGGCCGATTGGTAAAAGAAGAAGGTCGCCGCACCGCACTGCAGTGGGATTTAGATCTGCCGGGCGTCTATCGCGTCGAAGCTCAACAGCACGCCGCCGGCCGCTGGCGTCCGTGGATTTACTCCAATCCCATCTGGGTAAAATAAGTACACTTTTCCCGTCTAATGAAACTCTTTTTTCTCCTCAACCCGTCGCGGGTAAAGAATCGATGGGATTGGCGCGAAGTCGCCGCGCGTCATGCCAAGAAAAACGGATGGACCGCCTCGTTCGGCGAGGTCGACCGCTCTCTTCCGAATTCGATCAATAGACAGCTTGAACAAGCGTTAGAACAGGGTTGCTCGCGCATTGTGGTGATCGGCGGCGATGGCTCCCTGCATCGCATCATCAATATCCTAGGACAGAGGAAAAAGTTGACGTCGATTGAATTAGCTATTGTTCCTGGGGGAACTTGCAACGACTTTGCTCGCTTTATCGGTTTGCGACGACAACGTATTGAGAATGCTTTCCATCTAGCCTGCTCCGGAAAAGCACACTCCACCGATCTCGGACTTCTCAACTCCGAGCTTTTTCTTAACAATGCGGGGCTTGGTCGTCGGCCCGTCACGCTAGTTAAGCGCTGGAAATCCATCCAAGCCCTGCGCACATTTCGTCCGACACAGTTGCGTTTACGCTGGGATAAAGGATCCATCGAAGGCTCGTTTTATATGGCGCTCGTTTGTAACGCGCCCTATTTCTCGGGCGGTCTTCATTTTTCCAAGACCGTCAGCATTCATGATGGCTTGCTCGATGTTTATCTCATGCCAGCCATTTCCAAATGGAGAATTCTTCCGCTCATTGCGCTGGGTCGCTTAGGGCGTCCGGCGCGCATGAAACGCCTCGTGACCTTGCGCGTGTCTCAATTGGAGATGGAAGCGGACGCCGATTTTTGGCCTCAAGCCGACGGTGAACCTCCGCTTCCAGCAACACGGAGCGTCTCATTTGCCGTTTCCTCTGAAAAAGCTATGATCGTGGCTCCCCCAACGGCGCGGCTCGCCTAAGGGCGGCACAAAGGACTTCATCGTGACCTGCGCGTTTATCGACATCGAAACCTCCTGGGAAAGAGCGATCACCATCATCGGCGTTTATCGCAGCGGCGAAGGAACGACGCAACTGATCGCGCCTGAAATCGATCGCGACGCTCTCTTGGAAACTCTGCGAGACGTGGAGCGCATCTACACCTACAATGGCACCGGCTTTGACTTGCCCGTGATCGAGCGCTGGCTCGGGATCAATTTAACCGGTATCGCGCCGCACCGCGATCTCATGTATGACTGCCGCAAGCGTAAGCTCAAAGGCGGCCTCAAGGGCGCCGAGAGAACGTTGGGAATCCATCGCGACACGGAAGGGGTGACGGGCTTCCATGCGATGCAGCTTTGGGCCGCGCACCAGCGCGGCGATAGTGAGGCCCTAGAGCTTTTGCTCCGCTATAACAGGGAAGACTGCGAAAATCTCGAAATCTTGGCGCATAAGATTGGCGTGCGGCCCCTGCCCACCCCGACGTTCTTTTAAATCTATGAAAATTTCACAAATGATTGCGACTCAGCGGCC
Source organism: Elusimicrobiota bacterium (assembly GCA_043779245.1). Taxonomy (GTDB): domain Bacteria; phylum Elusimicrobiota; class Elusimicrobia; order 2-01-FULL-59-12; family 2-01-FULL-59-12; genus JANLWZ01. The sequence goes on from JAYWEN010000385.1 coordinate 2,982, forward strand.
GCTCTTCTCCTTTGAATTTTTTCCACCGAAGGATGAGAAGGCCGCCGCA
>JAYWEN010000386.1:0-2093 GCA_043779245.1 Elusimicrobiota bacterium
TGGAAGGATGAGAAACATTTCAGTATTGGCCGACTGGCCCAAAACCGTTTCATCGGTCAATAAAATGGCTGCGAATGCAGCCGCTACAAGGCCCACTATGTCAGAGAGAAGGAGGCGTCCAATAAAAAAGAGCACAAGGAGTGTGGCGCAGATCCACCCCTGAAGCGTCCAATGAATCGCCGATGGGCTTTCTCCCACGAACGTGAGGATTCCACGGTAGATCAGAAAAACAAGCGGCAACTTTTGGTTGAAACTATGTGCATAAGGAACCTCTCCCTGCACCCAACGTGAGGCGATGTAAGCGTATTCCCCCTCATCACGCTCGAGTGGAATGTTAGCGAGGGGCACTCTCAGGATGCAGGAAAACAAAAGAATTCCAGCCAAGCCGAGCCACACGGTGCGTCGTGAGAGGGATGAGCTTAAGTCGGAGTCAACGTGCACCGTGGGGTTCATGAGGATCTTGGAGATTTAGAGACAGTTGGAGGGTGACTAAGTTCTTGCTGATAGCGAATGTCTTTCTTCAGAGTAAAAGCCTTGGTCATCATCGCCCGCCACGAATCCAGATTTTGCGCATCGCCCGTTTCATCGTAGATCCGACGGTGCATGAGGGCAAGACCGACATAGCCCTCATCGAGGGCAGGGTTTAACGTGAGCGCTCGATGAAAGGCTCGGGAGGCATCATCGAATCGATGGGATTCAAGCCAAGTTGCACCATTCATCAGATGTTGACTGGCTCGAAAAGGCAGAAACCAAAAGGGGGTCACTATTAAAATTACGATTGATAGAATGGACGCATTCTTTTTCGAGACGATGCGGAAGGATTGCGTGCGCGTGGAGACGGCTAACGCGAGGGTAAGCACCAACATTAATTTTCCCACAAAGAAATCCAAATAAATGGAGGTGAGACTGTAACAAAGTACAGCAACGACCTGGGCCTCGCAAGCGTTTGCCTCCTCGGAAGGAGAGCGGTCGGAAATCAGCAATTTCAAGACGGACAAACCCACCCCTAGCGTACCGGCCAGTCCAATCAAGCCGGTTTCGGCGAAAAGTTGGAGCGGAAAACTGTGAGCGTACAAGCTGTTTACTTTCGATCCTTCTTTAAAATAGGGATAGGCGGTTGCAAAACTTCCTAACCCGGTACCAAAAAATGGATGTTTAACCCCCATGTGCCAAGCGGCGAGCCACCACTCCCAGCGATCTTGAGCCCCATGAACGATGACGTGCGGACCTGCTAATTTTAAATAGAACACGTACCCCACGCACGCTGCAACCAGCAGCGTCACGCCCGCAGATTGCAACGGATGCCGCGCACTGAAGGATCTTATTCCGTGCGAGTGATAGTATAAAAGGCCGACCATCAACGAGATCCATCCCCACCAAGAACCTGAGAGAAGTAGCGTGATCAGGCTTGCTGCAAGCCACCAGTGAAACAGAACATGCGTCGTGCGAAAATGCCAGAACAGAAAAATCCAGCTTAATGAGAATCCCGCTAAAACCGACGAGTTCGTAAAGGTTGCTCCTCCCGAGCCATGCCAATCTAAATTCAATAATCCCGTGGCCCTCCATAGTGTTAGTTTAGATATAAGGTCGTGTCCGAACCGCTGCAAAACGATGATGGCGAGGAGCACAACGATCACTCCTCCAATTAAGAGAAAGCGTTGGCGATGCCGCGGCTTTGAAAATTGATTGAGAAAGAGATAAAACGCAACCGCAGAGAACGTTGCGATCCATAGCTCGAGATGCGTGGTATTCCGATCATAGGACCGTGTGAGCGACGCACTAAGCGACAAAAGGCAAAGGAGAAACGGCAGCCAGAGTGGAACGTTGAGACTCTTGCGACGGCAAGCGTGATCGATCAGTTGAAAAATGGAGAGCGCTGAAAAGAGAGCAAAGAGCAGGGATGAAGACCAGAGGTCATTACCACCTCGAGCCAGCGAGGCAAACCAGACCGCGGCGACTAGTCCCGCAAAGACTATCGATTCGATAGGGCGTGAAAGAGAGACTGATTTAGTTGGAGTGGAGCCGTCCGGTGAGCGATGGATCATTCCGCCGCAATTTTTGGCGTAACGAAGACGATGAGCTCGGTTCGCTTT
>JAYWEN010000387.1:0-4822 GCA_043779245.1 Elusimicrobiota bacterium
TGCGGCGCATTATTCGCTTGGCGGCCACCCGCGCGTCGATGGCGAGCTGGGGACAGCCCTTTGAGGCAATCGCTTCGTGGATGCTTTTGCGTGATGGCCGACCGCGCAAGCGTTCTTACCTTGACTGATGAATAAATTGCGTCCGCGAGCGTCTAAGAGGTATGACGCACAGTCGGTTCTTCTCTGTCCTTGTCGGGGCTTGTCTTCTCTTCCATGACTCGGCCAAAGCCGACACGCAAGTGTTCTTCTCGTCTCAGCAAAGCGTCGAAGTTCAACTCTTACGTCTAATCGAGGCAAGCCGTTTCTCCATCGACCTGGCGCTATTTCAATTCTCCTCGCGTCCGCTGGCAGAGGCTATCCGCCGGGCACGCGAGAGAGGAGTCCAGGTGCGCGCGATTCTTGACGGGCATCGAGAATCCGACCAAGCCGGGGTGGATGCAGGGATTGCTTTTTCCTCTGGCGAACTCCGACGACTCGACGGGAAGTCTGGGAAAGGCCGCGGGATCATGCACCACAAATTCGCGCTTTTTGACCACGCGCGCGTCATCACAGGTTCGTTTAACTGGACCTCTGGAGCTGAATATGTGAACTATGAAAACGCGCTTCTTGTCGACGATGCGGCGACGGTCGCCTCGTTTGATCGCGAGTTCGAAACGATGTGGGGTCGAGGGGACCCGGATACCCCTGTTCGACCCGATTTGGCTTCTATCTCACATGCGGAGAAGACGATGCATCCGTCAAAACGAATTCGTCTACCCATTTCTAAACCCGTGTCACGTAAATCCGTACGTCGTCGTCGCGCGCGGCGTCGGCACGCCCCTGCGAAGTGATACACTTTTCCTATGAAAGCCACGTTTGCCGGCGGCTGTTTTTGGTGCATGGAACCTCCATACAAGGAATTGTCTGGCGTCAACAGTGTGACGGTCGGTTATACGGCAGGAAGAATTCCCAATCCAACGTATGAGCAAGTGTGCTCTGGCACCTCCGGGCACGCCGAAGCCGTCGAGATCGATTTCGATCCCGCGAAAGTCACCTATGAAAAACTTCTTGAGACGTTTTGGCAAAACATCGATCCGACGATGCTGAATGGTCAATTTGCCGATCGCGGCACCCAGTATCGAACGGCGATCTACTATCACGATGCCGAGCAGCAAACGCTCGCCGAAGCGTCGAAGATTGCGCTCGATAAGTCAGGCAAATTCAAAAGGCCGGTGATGACTGAAATATCGCCAGCCTCAACGTTTTATCCCGCCGAAGAGTATCATCAGGAGTACTACAAGAAATGTCCGGCACGGTACGAGTCCTATAAGTTTGGTTCCGGACGCCAAACCTTCATTGAACGAACCTGGGGAAAAAAGGCGTAGGGGCAGACCCCTGTGTCTGCCCGAAATGGCAGATGCGCATTCAATCTGATCGGGCGGGCACGGAGACCCGCCCCTACATGTGATTTTTTATTTTCGCTTCTAACGCCGCTACACGATTTTCCAAAATCATAATACGTTCCGCAAAGGTGGGTGCTGCTGCATTTTCAGACGGCACTTTCGGTGCTGTCGCGATAGGCACGTCTTGTTTTGGCGCGGGGCCCGTGAACAACTGTTGGAAGCGAGTTTCTTTTTGTCCTGATTGGCGTGCGAGGCGTGCCACGAAAGGGCCATCCGTCCGAGCCGAGAGAGCATTCAAGACGAGTTCCACTTGTGCGGTGCTTTCGAACTCGCAAAGGCGATCGGTGCGGGTTTTAATTTCGCCTGGGGTTTGCGGTCCACGCAAGAGCATAACGCAGATGGCGCCAATTTCTTGGCTTGTTCCCCCCTGCATTAAATTTTCCACACGATGGCCAAATTTTGGAACACGATTTCCCGATTCACTTTTGGAGTAGGCTAGACTTTTCTTCTGAAGCTCGGAGAGACCGCGCGCGACCGTAGATTCATCATAATCTGTGACGGGCTCCCTGCTGGTTTTCTGATTGCAGGCAAGCATCAACGAATTGAGCGTGAGTGGGTATTGTGCGGGCGTGGTCAGCGATTTTTCAACGAGGCACCCTAAAATGCGCGCTTCGATATCCGTTAAGGTCATCACGGTTCTATTATAGCTTCACTGCGGCTCGGAGGTCTGAACGTCACCGGACGGCTGAGACTTAGGACGTGCCTGAGCCACATAACGAAAGGGAGTCTTTAATATCCGGTGGAAGACGATTCGTTCTGATAGCGTCATGGCAAATCGTGCGCGTCCGAAGTCGGATGCCAGAACGCGTTGGCGTGCGTTGATGCGCGCGAGAATGTCCGGCGGCGGGGTGAGCCCTGATTGGCGGAAACGCACCAGAGCGACGTTGTCGGCGGCGGATTGCGCGATGCAGCGCAGGGCGTATTCGATCAGTTTGCGAACAGTCTTGGCGGGGTCTCCCGAGGGCTCAAGCGTTTTTCGAAATTCCAATTCTCGCTCGGTGGGCGGCGTCCGTCCTTCTTCATCAGCGGCCGAATCATTTAATGTGGTTCGCAGGACTTTAAACGAAGCGCTTAAGGGTTCCGATTCTTCGCGCACAATCCAGGTGCAATGCTCGGGATCGTAGTGATTGCGATATTGCGCAAAGGCGTCGGCGCGCAGAAGCAAATAGGTGACGTAAGCATCGTCGTCGTGCGCGGGATCCAGTTTGGCCCAATAATCCGAATTCAGCTCCAGCCCCGAGACGCCCACTTTCGATCCTTTGACAATTCGAAATTCTTCATCTTTAGGCATGTTGCTCGAAAATCCAGTGACTTCTAGCGGTAATTTGAGACGTGCGATCAGTCGCACAAACCGGTCTTTCACTTTGAGTTGGAGCAACTGATTTCCGCTGATTCCCGCGTCTTGCGCGACCACTTGGAGTTGATCCCACGACATGGCTTCGCCTTTGGAAAAAGCGCCATAGGCCGAGGCCCGGCTTTTCGATTCGGAGGGCTCGTCCTCCGCCGCGCGAGTCCCCATCGAGAGAAGAGCACAGAATAGTAGGATTAAAAGGTATCTCATCGTCGAGAATTATAAATTACTTATGGTATTTCTCGCCTTTAAGAATGGTGAAGGCGCGGTAGAGTTGTTCGAGTAGAAGAATGCGCGCCAGTTCATGTGTGAATGTCATCGGCGACAAGGCGAGCTGCAAACGGCTTGCCTTGAGAATCCTCTCGGAGAGTCCGAACGGCCCGCCAATCACAAACGCCGTGCGAGGATAGGTTTCGGCGAACTTGTTGAGCGCTTGGGCCCAAGCTGGACTGCCCATCAGCTTGCCCATGGGCGTCAGCGAGACGATCGTAGGAAAGTCTTTGGTCGCTAGGAGAATATCATCGGCCTCTTTTTCGACAGCTCCCGAATCGGCGAGCCCTTGCCCGACGCGATCTTTGATTTCAATGAGCGAAAGATCGGCATAGCGCCTGACACGTTCGAGGTATTCTTTTTGGGCGGCCAGCCAATGAGAGGTTTTGAGTTTTCCGACAACGACGAGAGTGAGGTTAATAGCGGGGATCCGGCAAAACTACTTTTCCATTTCTTGAAGCTTGGCCACTTTCTTGTTGTACTCTTCGGCCATCTGAGTGAATTTCTCGCGCTCCGCTCGCTGTTGAGCGGCGAGCTTATTGAAATCTTCCACATCAGCCTTCTTGTGCTTGCCGGATTGGAGAACCCCCCGTTTCATATCAATCTCGCGGGTCAGATCTACAATTTTTTGGCGTTCTTCTTTGATGGCACGATCTTCATTGGTGAGCTCTTGGTCTAAAACGGCAATAATTTCTTTGCGGGCTTTCTCGTTGCGACTCTCCTGAACGAGATGATAAGCGAGTGCGAGAAGCCCCGCAATGGCTGCAAAAGCGAGAATTTTCGCGACGGGAGATTTCTTGCTCTCGTAGTCGGCGCCTGCATCAAAATCGTTTCCGAAGTCTGCCATAAGAAGTGTATTTATGTTACAAATTCCGAGTCATGCGTATCGAGCCTCTTTATGAAAACGCGCAACTAATAGCCGTGGCCAAACCTTCGGGACAACTGGTGATCCCAGGGCGTGGAGAGATCGGGCGCGAACCGCTTGTGACGGAACTCGAGAAACAGCTCGGCCAAAAAGTGTTTGTCGTCCATCGCCTCGACTTGGGTGCCAGCGGTGTCGTTCTTTTTGCAAAGACAGCCGAAGCCCACCGTTATTTGAGCATGCAATTTGAAAAGCGGCTCGTGCGCAAAACCTATGACGTGGTCGTGCAAGGTCAGATCACCGCGCCGGGAACAATCGACCAGCCCTTGCATGCTTTTGGATCGGGACGCATGGGCATCCACCTGAAAGGCAAGGCTTCGCAAACCGAGTACAAGGTGATCCAATCCCTGAAAGACGCCACGCATGTCGGAGTCAATCCTTTAACGGGCCGACGCCACCAAATTCGCGTTCATCTTTATTCGATTGGTCATCCGGTGATGGGAGACGAGCTCTATGGGAAGGATCGCCCCGTGGGAGGCATACCGCGGCTCATGCTGCATGCGCGAACACTTGAATTCCAAACGATGGATGAGACGCCCTGCACCTTAACAGCCCCCCTTCCCGAAGACTTTCAAACCATTCTTTCGAGCTTACGTTGAAGTGCCTCTATATCGCTTGGGACTCTCGACTATATGTTTTTCCGGGGTTATTTCGGATGTACTTCCGCTTTTTATCTAATTCCACTTCATTGCGAATGATTCTGTCGTTGTAATTTCGCTGCCAAATTTTATCGCCAGGCGTTTTTCGGATTTCATTGATTCGTTTGGTCGTGACTGATTTGAATTGCGCGACCAGGGAACCCAGGGTTCTTGGTTGTCTTTGCAATGGGTTGGCGGG
>JAYWEN010000388.1:0-3181 GCA_043779245.1 Elusimicrobiota bacterium
AAGCCGCATCTGGACCATCGAGACGGCAAGGAGAATGAGCCCGAAGAGAATGCCAAGAGTGCACGCATAGCCAAAGCGCGAAGATCCGACCATGGCCGCTAAGATCCGGGTAATTGGGACTTCGGTGTGATACCCAGGGCCGCCGTTTGTGGTCGAGACAATAATGTCAAAAATCTGCATCGTTCCAAGGATCGTCAGAATGGACACGAGAAAGAAAACCGGCAGCATCAAAGGAAAGGTGATCTTTGAAAAGATGGTCCACTCGCCTGCCCCATCCACGCGCGCCGCTTCATTGAGCTCGCGAGGAATCGCCTGTAGACCCGCGAGAAGAATCACGAAGCCCCACCCGAAACCTTTCCACATATGAATGATGGCGATTCCAAAGAGCGCGGTTTTCGGATCGGCCAGCCACGCCCGTGCCCAATGTCCAAGGCCGATCTGGGCCAGCCCATAATTAAGAAGCCCGTGAGACCCGTCAAAAATCCAATTCCATACGAGCCCAACCACGATGCCGGACAGAACGGGTGGCAAATAAAACACAACGCGGTAAAAGTTTTTCCCCTCGATCTCGCGATCGACAATCATCGCTAAGGTGAGCGCCAGCAAGTTCTGGAGTGTGAGTGCGAGCAGGGTGACGACGCCCGCGTTTCGCATGGAGATCCACCACGACTTATCGTGGAAGATGGCGGTGGCAAAATTCCCCAGGCCGACGAAGTTCATGTGCGGCGAAATACCGTCCCAATCGAACACGCTGAGTTGGAACACCTTAAGAAAGGGGATTAGAGAAAAAACGGCGAACAGAAGAACAGCGGGAGCGATAAACAGATAGGTCGTAAAGACATCCGTCACACGCGTCCAGTTGATCCGCGACTCTTTTTTAATGTTTGGCACCTGCGCGCTGGATTTGTTCACGTTTCTGCTTCTCGACATCTTCAGCCACTTGTGACGGGGTTTTTTCGCCGATTAAGATCGACTGAATTCCTTTGTCGAAGGCTTCGATCACCGTCGGAAGTTCTGCGACGGGCCATTGGGAGGGATGTGTCGTCATATCCATCTGCGAACCGAAGGCTGCCAAAAGCGGGGGCAACTGACCGATACTGCCTTTGTTCGCCGGAAGATTCATTGTCTCTTTGGAGAGCGCGGCCTGCTGATCGGGGCCGGTCAACCATTGCAGAAATGCGATCGATTCTTTGGGGTGTTTGGATTTTGCATTGACCATAAAGGAAGATCCCGCACCGCCCCAAATACGCATCGGATATTTGTTGGACACGCGCGGCGGCAGCATGACTCCATAATTTAAATTCGGATTCATTCCGCGGTAGACGTTCACACACCAGGATCCATTGAACGCGAAGGCCGCCTTTCCGTTAGCAAAGGTTTGCTCGGCCGTTTTATTGATCATCGTCACCACGCCTGGAATCAGGATATCTTCCTTACGGATTTCTTCGAAGAGACTTAAAACCTTAATCCAGTCGGAATCGGTATAAGACACTTTGCCGCGGAACGTGTCGAGCACCTTCTTCTCGCCCATGATGTTGAACGCGTAGTTGCTCGCGAAGCAATCAATCATCCAAGTTTCGCTCCAACCACTGACTAATCCTGAGATGCCGGCGGCTTTGAGCTTGTGCCAGTCGGCCATAAATTCGTCCCAGGTTTGTGGCGCTTTTTCGGGATCCAGTCCGACCTGTTTGAAAAGGTCCTTGTTGTAAAGCATTTGGATATTGGTGACGTCGATGGGAACCCCGTATATCCCCGGTTCCACGCCATATTGATTTTCAACTTCGAACGTGTTATTGGCCAAAGCCTTGTTGAAAATTTGGTTGTACCAGACTTTATTATTTTCGTACATCGCCTCTTGGAGATTCAGAATGTAGCCGGATTTTATGAAGCTCGCAAAATCGCGGGTTTCGCCCAGGACGCCGAAAATGTCGGGGAGAGTATTGGTTTGGGCGGCGGCTCGCACGCGCGAGGAGTAGGCATCGGAGGGAGCGTAAAGTTCCAGTCGAACTTTCACGCCGGTATTTTTCTGATATTGATCAGCCAACCGCTGCAGCGCATCTTCACGGTCAGTCATCCAATGCCACACCACGACTTCATTGGTGTCGACCGATTTGGATTTTGCGCAGGCCGCAAAAACGAGAAGACCGATTAACCCGGTTGCGGCAAGTCCCCAACGATGGATGCGCGTAGGCATGGGAAAAGTGGCTGCGATTATACCCGAAAATTTACTTTTCATTCCATAACTCCTTTATGGCATTGTACGAGGGTCTCAGCGTTCGGGCGAAAGGGCTTCCTTTTCCGTTACCCATGGTTGTCAAACCGAACCATTCTTCGTAACTCCAGCCGTCCAGAAATGGTCCGCCGAATTGGGGAACCCTGTCCTGAGCATCCGGCTGCAAATTCTTGTAGAGGTTGGCTTTGGAGGCGTACCACTCGGCGCGTTCTTTTTGGATCTTGAGCGGTAAATCGCTATTGGCTTTCCACCACTCATCAATAAACTCAAACAATACTCCGCCCAAGACATTTCCCACTCCGCGGCCCGCCCTATGTGCCTCGATATCTTCCCAATTGTTGGCTAGATACATCGCTTGATAGGCTTCGGCTTCCTGTTGCGTGTAGCCGTCGGCGTAGGCAGGAGCGCCGAATTCCGTGACGAGGACGGGCTTATCCAACACATCGCGGACATCTTGGAAAAAGCTGCGGCCAAACCCTTGCTCCCCTCGGTACACATTGGCACCCAGGACATCGATATGAGGAGCCTTTTCCTTAATGACATCTAAATGAAGTACGTCGCCATTGGCCACGGCGACCGGGCGTGATGGGTCCAATTTGTGAATCAGTTGAGCAGCGCGGTCTACCAACTGAAAAAAGGCTTCGGGCTGCTTGCCGGAATTGTTTCCGACCCCGTACACGTTTTCGTTTCCGAGAACCCACATAAGGATGTAGGGTTCATCCTTATATTCTTCGACCATCTTGCGCACGCTTTCGAGCATGCGTTCCTGCTGAGCCACATTGGTGTAATCGGTGCCATCGGCCCAGGTGGCGCCACTGTCAACGGCGTAACCGCCAAGAAGATCACCGCAAAGCACGTACAAGCCGTAATCGTTGTAAAGCCTGCGGAAGAGTTCTTTGTTGTAAAGGTGATGATAGGCGCGCAAGGTATTGGCCCCGAGATTTTTAA
>JAYWEN010000389.1:0-9157 GCA_043779245.1 Elusimicrobiota bacterium
CGGCGACGCCATCGGCGCCGTGGCGACGTCCGGTACCCTTGATTTTGGTACCTACGATTACAGAATTACGCCGCTGGCTTTTGCGAACCCATCGAGACATTTTGGAGACCAGCCTTATACGGTTTGTCCGATCGATTATTTTACACCGGGACCTACCGCCGCGATGCAGTCGCTCTTAGGACGATACGACGGCGGATACCGCCGAAGCACAGCCCCTATTTGCGGGCAAACCAATTACGATCTTCCCGGAACCGCGAGAGGTTATTGGTATCATCCCGGCGCTCCCGATGTTCCAGAAGATCCGCATCTGTCACTCATTGTGAATAACGTATATGCGCCACAGCAAACTATTTCCATTGGCACCTCCGTGCCCAATCAAACCGCAAACTTCTACACGTTTACGGCCGTGTCGTCGGGTCAGGTCGATCGCGATTTTGCCGACGTCAAACCCGATGGCCTCATTTACTGCTACGACACCTTTTATGACCCCATCGGACAGCTGGGTGCAGGGTCGGCCAAGATTCTCATCCAAATGCTTAACGCCAACACCTTGAAAGTTGAAAGCCAGCCCCCTTTGACGTGCGGGGGCGGTGGTTGGGCTTTTACGTCGAACGCGGTCACATTCGAGAGGTGAAACCATGAAAACGAAACTTCTGAACCATCCCACAGGACAAACTCTTTTTGTCGCGCTACTTATGCTGGTCTCATGGCGCGGGGAAGCCGAGGTTCAATCGTTGAACTTTGTCACTCGTCTTCGCGTACCCGTCCAGGGTCAAGCCTACGCCGATATCTCACGCTGGACAACCGACTGGATCGCAGATGAATATCGCCGAACAATGCGCGATCCGGCGCTTTTGGCGGATCAAACATTCGAAGCCAACGCCTTATTTCTTATTCGCAAAAAAGAAATTCACTCCTTAAAAGGAGATGTCAAATCACTTCTCGAAAAAAACTTGCTAACGGGGAAAGCGGAGATCTCTGCTTTAAAGACTGTCTTTGCTCTGGGTGGGAAAAGAGACCGAGTGTTTGTGGATCGAAGGATAAGCGAACGTTTGACAGACCCGGAGGCAATTGACGCGTCCTATCGGATTGGAGGAAAAATGACATTGGCCGCCCTCCAGAAGGGCGCCGAGACTTCTCCGGCTATGGCACATGCCGCGGCTCTACTCTCGCACAAGTCGGAATTTTTAGCCATGCCCGAAAAAGAGCGTGCGATAGAAATGACGAGGCGCTATATGGGCGGCGATGAACTAGGTGCGTGGGGGTTCAAAGAATTACTGGACCATCCAAACGCAGGGGCCATCGAAGGCGTCCGAGTCGCCATGGCGGGTCCGTTTGATTCGATCATGCCGAAAGAAGAAATGAACTTTGCCGAACAACGTAAGCATGAAGAACTATTTAGACTGCGTGCGCTTTACCTTCTTCAAACCATGAAAGCACCACTTACGTCTATGGAAGCCAAATTCGTCATGGATAGTTCTCCGCAGAACCTCACGCTTTGGTTCCGCGATTGGGAAGATGTGCTCGACGGCGCGACCGCCAACTAAGGTTAGCGAACTTTTAAGCCTTTAAAATGAATGGAGGGATCGGCGGGGGGTTGGCGAAGATCCATTTTCTCGAGCGCTTTCACGACGATCCGACCCACGACCCAATTGCGATACCACTTATGATTGGACGGAACTACGTGCCAAGGCGCCGCGTCGGTACTCGTCTTAGAAATCATGTCCTCGTAGACTTTCTGGTAAGACTCCCATTTCTTTCGCTCTACCAAGTCATTCAAATTGAATTTCCAACGCTTGGAGGGATTATCAATACGGGCTTGGAGACGTTCGCGCTGCTCGTCTTTAGAAATATGCAAAAAAAACTTGAGAATTGTGGTGCCACTGGAACTTAGGAGCTTCTCAAAATGATTGATTTCTTTCATGCGTTTGTCGGCAACGTTGGACGAAATCTGTCCGTGCACACGCGTCACGAGCACATCTTCGTAATGAGATCGGTTAAAAATGCCAATTGTTCCCAACGAAGGGACTTTCTGATGAATGCGCCAGAGGAAATCATGCGCTAACTCTTCTGGTGTAGGGACTTTAAATGAGGCGACCTGACAGCTTTGCGGGTTGACGCCGCTCATGACATGTCGGATAGTCCCGTCTTTTCCGGCGGTATCCATGCCTTGGAGAACGATCAACAGGGCCCGACTGCGGTTGGAGTAAAGCTTTTCCTGGAGATCAGCCAAGTCAGAAAGAATCTTCTCCGTCTGCTTTTTCCCATCCTCTTTGTCTTTACATAGATGGGAGTCGGAGGGATCCACGTGCTTCAGACGAAAATGGGATCCCGGATTGACGTGATACTCTTTCACCTTGAAATCCTAACACATTTACCAGCGTGGCATCGTCGCTCAGAATCAAGCTAAAATAGCCCCCTCATGAGCATTACCAAAAAAGATGTCGAGCACGTGGCCAAGCTGGCACGGTTAGCCCTTTCGGAAGACGAAAAGGAGCGATTCACCGCTCAGCTGGGGTCTATCCTGACCTACATCGAAAAGATGAGTGCGTTGAACACGGATAATATTCAGGCCACCACACATGTGCTGCCGCTCTCAAACGTGTGGCGTGAAGACAAAATGGAGCCCAGCACCTCGGAAACGCTCGGATCTCCTGAAGCGATTTTGGCCAACGCTCCGGAGCGGGAAGGACCGTTCTTTAAAGTAAAGAAGGTGATCGAGTGAGTTTCGCGAATCTTACCGCATTTGAAATCGCCGCTAAGGTTCGATCAAAAGAAATGAAGGCTGAAGCGGTCACAACCGCCTACCTGGACCGGATAAATTCCCTCGATCCGAAACTGAAAGCATTCAATGAAGTCTTTGCCGATCGCGCGATCAAACAAGCCAAAGAGGTCGACGCTAAAATCGGCCGTGGCGAAGAGGGCGGCGCCTTGGCGGGCGTTCCGATCGCCGTCAAAGATAACATGCTCATCAAAGGGGAACGCTGCACTTGCTCGTCTAAGATTCTTGAAGGCTTTGTAGGAACCTACGACGCAACGATCATCCAAAAATTGCGTGCTGCTGGCGCCGTCTTCTTAGGCCGCACCAATTTAGATGAGTTTGCCATGGGGTCCTCAACAGAGAACTCCGCGTTTCACACCACACGCAACCCTTGGGATACAGAACGCATTCCCGGTGGATCCTCTGGAGGAAGTGCCGCGGCGGTCGCATCGCGTATGGCTCCTTTAGGATTGGGCTCTGATACAGGGGGTTCTATTCGCCAGCCCGCCGCGCTTTGCGGGATTTTGGGACTCAAACCGACTTACGGCCGCGTGTCTCGTTTCGGTCTTATCGCTTTTGCTTCCTCTTTAGATCAGATTGGTCCTTTTGCGACAACCGCTCAAGATGCTGCACTTCTTTTGCGGACGATCGCCGGCCCTGATGACCGCGATTCAACGAGTGTCAATCAATCGGTTCCCGATTACGTCACGGGACTGGGAAAGTCTCTCAAGGGCTTACGCATTGGCCTGCCCAAGGAATATTTCATCAGCGGAACCGATCCCGAAGTCGACAAAGCCGTTCGCGAAGCGATAAAAGTTTTAGAAAGCTTTGGTGCCACTACAAAAGAGGTATCGCTGCCGAACACCGAACATTGTTTGTCGGTCTATTACATCCTGGCTCCGTCGGAAGCGAGCTCCAATCTGTCGCGATTTGATGGAGTTCGGTATGGAAAGCGCGCGAAGGACGTATCCAATCTCATGGAGCTTTACGAAAAGAGCCGCGGTGGAGGTTTTGGGCCAGAGGTGAAACGCCGTATTATGATCGGAACCTACGCCCTTTCTTCCGGATATTACGACGCATACTATTCCAAAGCCCAGAAAGTTCGGACGCTCGTGAAACAAGATTTTGACAACGTCTTCAAAGAGGTTGACGTGATCGCTACGCCCACGAGTCCATCGGTAGCGTTTAAAATAGGTGAAAAATCGGCCGATCCTTTACAGATGTATCTGTCTGACATTTTCACCATTTCCTGCAACTTAGCTGGGCTTCCGGGTTTGAGTATTCCCTGCGGTTTTTCGAAATCGAAGCTTCCAATTGGCCTCCAGCTCATGGGCCGACCGTTCGAAGAAGGCACTCTTTTGTCTGCGGCGCATCACTATGAACAAACCCAAACCTGGAACAAAGAAGCGCCACCCCTCACCCCCAGCCCCTCTCCCTCGTAGGGAGAGGGTGGCCGAAGGCCGGGTGAGGGCGAGCCGTTTTGAGTTTTCCGCCGGGGGAATCGTCCAGGACGGCGACAATCTCTTGATGGTGAAGGTGCAAAACCTCGAAGGAAAACAGATGTGGACGTTTCCGAAGGGACATCTTGAACCTGGTGAAAAGGCACCGGAAGCGGCACTCAGAGAAGTGGAAGAAGAAACGGGCTATCGCTGCGAGATTATAAAGCCCTTTGAACGTGTGGAGTATTTTTTTCAGCGGGATGGTGTGTTGATCAAGAAATCGGTTGTCTGGTTTTTGATGAAGCCGCTTGAGAAAACCGGAACACACGACCCGAAAGAGATTTTAGAAACAGAATGGGTTTCATTGGCGGAAGCCAAGAAACGCGCGAAGTATAAATCAGACATCACATTATTGGCGAAATTGAAATGACCTTAGAACCTGTTATCGGACTTGAAGTTCACGTACAACTCAAAACAGAATCGAAACTGTTTTGCCGCTGCTCGACGCTATTTGGGGCCGAACCCAACTCGCAGATCTGTCCCATTTGCGCGGGACATCCGGGCGTTCTGCCCTATCTGAACAAGAAAGCCGTCGAGCTTATCGTGAAAGCGGGCCTTGGACTCGGCTGCACCATTTCGCCACACTCTGTTTTTTCTCGCAAACAATATTTCTATCCCGATCTTCCCAAGGCTTATCAGATTTCTCAGTTCGACCTGCCCATCTGCCAAAACGGAAAGGTCATCATCATGGACGCGCAGGGCAAGCCCAAAACGATTCGCGTGCAGCGCATCCATTTAGAAGAAGACGCGGGAAAGCTGCTGCACGCGATCGGGAACCGAGAGCTGGACTATTCGCTGGTTGATTTAAATCGCGCCTGCATCCCTTTGGCGGAATGCGTCTCCGAACCCGATCTCTTCAGCCCAGAAGAAGCCTATTCCTATCTCACGATTCTCAAAGCCATTTTCCAGTACTTGGACATTTCCGATTGCGATATGGAGAAAGGATCGTTGCGCTGCGACGCCAACGTTTCCATGCGGCCCGTGGGACACAAAACGCTCGGGACCCGTGCCGAAATTAAAAATCTCAATTCGTTCAAAGCGGTGAAAGAAGCGATTCTCTATGAGATGAAACGCCAAACGGAGATTCTGAACACGGAAGGCCGGATCATTCAAGAAAGCCGCCTCTGGGATGACACCCGAGGCGTAACGGAGAGCATGCGCTCGAAAGAGGAAGCGCACGATTACCGGTACTTCCCGGAACCCGATCTCATTCCGATAAACCTTCCCAAAGAGTATCTCGACACCCTACGTGCCGGACTTCCGGAGTTGCCCGATAAAAAGAAGATTCGTTTTATGTCGGAATTCAAATTGACGGACTACGATGCCACCGTTTTGGTGGGAGACAAAGCGCTCGCGGCCTATTTCGAAAAAGCCGCCGGCAAAGCCGGAGCCGACGTGGCCAAGCCAGTCTGCAACTGGATCACTAGCGAACTCCTCGGCCGATTAAATGCGGCGAAGAAAACCATCGAAGAATCACCCATTTCCCCAGAAAATTTAGCGGATCTTGTGCTCCTGGTTCAAAAAGGAACGATTACCGGCAAAGCCGCCAAAGACGTCTTCGCCGAGATGTTTGAAACAAACCAGTCCCCAGCCAAAATCGTAGAAGCCAAAGGCTTAACCGCGATCGGCGACACCGCCACAATCGAGAAATGGTGCGACGAAGCCATCGCCGAAATGCCCAAGGCTGTGGAAGAATATAAAGGAGGCAAAGAGCGCGCCATCGGCTCTATTGTAGGCCTCGTCATGAAAAAATCCCAAGGCAAAGCCAACCCCCAAACCGTCAACCAAATCCTTCAGAAAAAATTAGTCTAGAGGAGACGATTTAGATTATGAAATTACTTTCACGATTTTTTTCAGCGATTCTTTTAACTTTTTGTCTCGGCAACACAGGACATTCATCACAAGTCCCATCCGATTGGGTTATTATGGACCAATCCAAACCAAAGATGTTTGTGAAATTATTGAGAGATAAAAATAAATTTTTGTGTGAAAAGAATTACTCTTCATATCTGAACATGTATCCAAAATTTCTTGCTGAAAAAATTCGAAATCAACAAAAATCTGTTCAGTATTCTGACCAGAAAATGAGTGACGTGTTGGCAATGAACGCCCTTACAGAGGAATCCATATCGAATCTGAGAATATTGGGTTTAAAACAAAGCGGAATGACCACGGCTATCTTGATGCGTGGCAAAACTGACAGCAATAAAAAATTCCATTATCTCTTGCAGTCTTTCTACAGAGAAGGTTCGGATTGGAAAGTTGGAGAAACGATTTCATTTCACAAAACCAAAGATGAATCAATTGATTCAGAACTTCAACAAGTTAATTTCCGAAGCACCTTGCCAGAGATTCCCACAAGCCTTCCACAGGCTGAGCTAAAGGGCTTATACTCCATTGGGCCTATGAGCAACGGTCTAGAAGCAGAATGGAAACTAAACGGAATACTACAAACTGCCATCGAGACGTCGGGTTCGGGAATCATTATCGGAGGACTCAAGAATGGTTTGAACCAGTTAGAAATCCGAGTTATTGGGAACGTTACTCCCGTATTCCCAATAAAAGTCAAAATATATCGAGAACCCCACGGAACTGAGGATTATCAGAAGATTGTTCCCTATCTAGACTGGACGATTACAGCGACAGGAGCTTTCAAGAAAGATTTTGACGTCGCCATAAACTGAACCAAGTTAGTCCTCAAACTTAACTACTTAAGTCTTTCAGAAAAGACTCGCTTAAGCCGGGGACCTCGGATAGAATTGATCTATGGATTCTGCATTAGCACGATTTTGTAAAGAACTAAACGTTAAAACCGCAAAACGAATGACGCCCACTCAACGCCTTAGAGCTTCAGTTAATCTTTCGAAACTGGTATCTGAGTTCAAAAAGGCAGGCGAGCGCGATCGCAAACAAAAACGCAAAGTCTCCCGCGCCAAATGGTAACAACGGATTCAGGCCAGTCCCCCCTTCTGCTTGTGGAAGTACTTGAGATTCTCCATGATCAAAAAATCGATTATGCCGTTATTGGTGCCCTAGCGGCGAGCTACTATGGAGCCGCTCGAACCAGCATGGATGCTGACGCAGTCGTGTCGTTGGCTTTCCCATCTCTTCAAGGCCTAGAAAAGATTTTCAAGAAGATGGGATTTAAGACAAGCCTCAGGCGCGGCGATTTTGAGGATCCTATTCCGGCCGTGCTTGCCATCCACGATTCCTACGGGAACCGAGTAGACTTGCTGGGCGGGATACGAGGTCTTGATCCCCAGGCTTTCGATCGCACAAAAGCAGCCTCTCTTTTAGGAACCCAGGTCAGAATGATCGCCTTAGAAGACTTTATCGCCATGAAAATCTTCGCTGGCTCTCCTAAGGACATAGAAGACGCCAAAAATGCCATCGAAGTCTCAAAAAAATTGATCAAACACACAATCCTTCAAAAAGTCACTCGCCGCTACGGCAAAGAAGCAGAAAAAACCCTTAAAACACTCCTCATAAAGTAATAATACACACTGTAAAATAGATTCGTTTTTCATTTCTTGCTTCGTTAACACAGCGTTCACACTACGGCAATAGGGGCGTAACACTAGTCTGTCAACCTTAGCCCAAGATGATCAAACGAAAGAAATTAGTCACTTGGGGCTACATCATCGCGGCAGGGTGGTTCATCGCCGTGGCGCATGCGAAAGGCGAGAGCCTGAATTACACCTCTCAACTTAAGGCGCAGGAGACAAAGTACAAAACCCCCGAAGACATGTTAAGCAAGATCCCTTTCCTAGGCGATATCCCCCGTTCATTTTTAATGGGCGACGGCTACACGATGAAACTTTCCGGAACCCAGCTTCGCATTGATCACATGGGACGCGCCTCGAAGTCAAAAGGCGAAAAGCGCACCTGCATGGTGGGGCTAAGCTATACCACTCCGGTCGCCTTCTTTACGTCCCGCGTTGATGTTCCTTTATTTCATTCCCCCACCTTGGCGCTTTCCGACTGGTCTCGAAGTTCAATGGGCGACTACGTGTTGTACTTGTCGCGAATTCCTGCGACCCATGCTTCTTTGCAGCTCGCACTCACCGCTCGTTTCTAAACCTAAAATCTAGGCGTATAATAAGTCATGGCGAAAAAGCGGCGCCGCCAGGACGATCAGATGTTTCTCAATTCCATTCTCGACAACATCCCTGCTATGGTTTTCGTGAAAGATGCCAGATCCCTACGCTTCGTACGGCTAAACAAGCTAGGTCAAGAACTTCTCGGTCACAAAGAATCCGAGCTCATCGGCAAAAATGACTACAATTTTTTCCCCAAGAAAGAGGCAGACTTTTTTACGCGCAAAGATCGCGCCGTCCTGCGAAGTAAAACCCTGCTTGATATTGCCGAAGAACCCATCCATACTCGGAAACGCGGCATCCGAATTCTTCACACGAAGAAAATTCCGCTGCTCGATTCCTTCGGCCGATCTCAATACTTGCTGGGCATTTCCGAAGACATCACGGAAAGGTGCAACGCTGAAAATGCCTTGCGCAAAGCGTACGAAGAACTGGAGGATCGGGTTCAAGAGCGTACGGCCGAGCTTTCACAGATTAACGACGCGCTTCGTGACAGCGAAGAACGCTATCGCCGCGTTGTGGGGGCGCTTCTCGAAGGGGTTCTGGTCGTGGACGCGAGAGGTAAAATTATCTCTGCCAATAACGGGGCCGAGAAAATTCTTGGCTTCTCGTCCTCGGATCTCGTTGGCGAGTCTATAGCTGACCAAGCCTGGGACGTTTTAAAGGAAGATGGCCGGAAAAATACCCAAAAGCATTTTTTAATGGCTCGCAGCTTGAAGACCGGTAAATCGTTTGCCAACATCATCACTGGACTGAAACGCGCGGATGGAAAGCTGTTGTGGTTAAACGCCAACACGCAG
>JAYWEN010000390.1:0-6536 GCA_043779245.1 Elusimicrobiota bacterium
CGCCATCGGGATTCCGCTCATCTCAACCTATTTCTCGATGCAGCCGCAGCTGCTCGCCTTACACCCCTTCGCAAATTTTCTTGTCGCAAGCTCCTCGGGGACGCGATCAGCTATCGAACTTTTATGTCTGACCACAACGCTTATTTTTGGGCTGACCTGGTTCATTCGCAAGCTGCAAGTGAGGCTGCCTTGGCAGTATCCGGCTCTCCTCTCGATGATCGTGGCCGTCGGTGTTTATTCCGCGCATATCATTCAGCATTTCATTAAGGACTATCAGAGGAAACGCTTAGTCGTTTTCTTGAGTCCGGGCTTTGACCCGCTCGGCGCGGGGTATCACATTTTGCAATCGCAAATCGCGGTGGGCAGTGGACGACTGTTTGGGAAAGGTCTTTTCTCTGGAAGTCAAACCCAATTGGGTTTCCTCCCCGAGAAGCATACAGACTTCATTTTTTCGGTCATCGGCGAAGAGATGGGTTTCTTGTGGGCCTCCGTCGTCATGATCGCCTTCGGCGTGCTGATTTGGCGATCGTTTGTGATCGCGACAGAATCTCAGGATCGTTTTGGGTCGTTAATTGCAGTGGGCATCGGGTGTCTCTTCGCGTTTCAATGCGTGATGAACATTGGCATGACGCTCGGGCTTCTTCCGGTGACGGGGGTCGCTCTTCCTTTTGTGTCGTACGGCGGATCGCACGTGGTTTGCGCCATGATTGCGATCGGCCTTTTACAAAGTGTTAATTTCAGGAGGTACATTTACTAATGGATAACGAAACAGAAAAAACATCTTTGCCCCCGGGGCAATCAGATTCTCATAATGAGCCATCGAGTCCGTCGGCTGAGCAGGTGGTAGAACGCACGCCCGAACCCGTGCGCGAAGAAATTCATATAGATGAAAACGAGCATCAAGGGTCACAAAACTTTTCCGATCATGAAGTCGACGATTCGGCCGAAGAAATCGTAGCCGAGGTCCACTCGGACACGGCTACGGACGTTGTCGTGGAACCCCGCGACGCGAGGCCGGAAGAAGTAGAGCGAACGCCTCGTGATCGGCGTCCTCAAGGCGGCGGGGGGCGGCAAGGAGGGGGCAACCAGCATCGTCGCGATCAGCATGGAAGTCACGGGGGAAACCAAGGCGGACATCGTCCACGACCCTTTGTGTCGGATGCGCGAAACCGACCGCACAGCCAGGAAGTCAAGGACGCCAAACGAGAGATTCTCGTCAATTGCTCACCGGAAGAGACCCGCGTGGCGGTTCTTGAGAATAATCAGCTGATCGAACTTTTAATCGAGCGAACAGAGTCCGAAAAAATTGTCGGGAACATTTATAAGGGAAAGATTGAAAACGTCTTGCCCGGCATTTCAAGCGCCTTCGTCAATGTGGGTCTTGAGAAAAACGCATACCTGTACGTTTCGGATGTCATCCCAACGCAAGGTCACAGTGCCTCTTCGCAGATCGAAAAGATGATCGCTCGAAACGAGATCATCATGCTGCAGGTGGCTAAAGAAGCGATCGGTACCAAAGGCGTGAAAGTCACCATGGATATCTCGCTGCCCGGTCGATTCTTGGTTTACATGCCGCAAGCCGAACATTTGGGCGTTTCTAAGAATATCGAAGACCGCCGCGAGCGCGATCGGCTGCGAAGCATCATCGAAAGTTGCGCGCCGGAAAAAGGCGGCGTGATTATTCGAACCGAAGCCGATGGGGCCGATGAGCAGGCGCTGCGTCGTGAAATGCAGTATCTGACGAAGCTTTGGGAATCCGTGCAGAAACGTTACGAAACCGCGCCGACGCCGGCTCTTGTCCACCGCGACTTGGGCTTGGTGTTTCAAACTGTTCGTGACGTCTTCACGGAAAATACGGCTATCTTCTTGGTCGATTCACGCAGTGAGTATCGCGACTTGATGGATTTCCTAGACAACATCAGTCCAGAACTGAAGGCTCGCGTGAAGCTCTACGAAGGAAAAACGCCGCTTTTCCAAGCGTTCAACATCGAAAAGCAAATCGAGAAAATCCGCTCGGCTCGCGTCGACTTGCCCTCGGGTGGCTACATCATCATTCAAGAAGCCGAAGGCCTTTGCGCCATCGATGTGAATACCGGCAAGTTCACCGGTAAAAAATCACAAGAAGAAACGGTGACGGCAACCAATGTCGAGGCGGCCAAAGAAGTCGCTCGCCAGTTGAGATTGCGAAATATTGGCGGCATTATCGTCATCGACTTTATCGATATGCGTCACGCGCGTAATCGCCAAAAGGTGATGGAGGCGCTCGCCGACTACACCCATGACGACCGGGCCAAGATTAAGATCTTGCCGATCACGCGGCTCGGTTTAATCGAAATGACCCGCGAGCGCAAACGCGAATCGCTCTTTGCGCTGCTCGGCGAAGAATGTCCGCAATGCCACGCCTCAGGCCGCGTCTTGTCGCGCGAGTCGATGTACATTCGTCTCAAGCGCGAGATTCTCACCTTGACGCATGGACGACCCGGAAACCAGATCAAAGTATCGCTCGGGCCGACAGTGGCCCAGTACTTCGAAGAGCGCAAATCGCGTTTGGAGAATGTGGTGAAGCACCAACTGGTCATTACCCCGGATCCGACGCTTCCCTGGGAAGAGTACCGTATCTTAATCGAATAGAAAGTCCCACGCTTGTTGTGGGTCCTATGGGCCGTATGAATTAGCTGTACGCTCCATAGGACCCTTTCTTCATTTCCTATATCCTATGAGTGTGATGATTCTCTACCTTCGGCGTTTGTTCGCTGTCCTTATCATCCCCGCGTTGCTCGTGGATCCCTCTTTTGCTCTTGGCGGAAAGTCTCAGCCGACGTTTCCAAAATCGATATCGGGGCCTCTTTCCATCGAAGCATTGTCTCAAGCCGGCTATAGCTTTGTGGGTTTATTGCGGAGTCACCGACTCGTGCGTTTGACGGTGATTGGGGGCTGGCTGACAGCCTTTTATGCCAAGGCGGCCACGGTCGGATCGGATGCTGGACGCGTTTTCGTTGAGTATGCCAATGGCGACGGGGATGGCCGTGCGGGCGATGCCATTTTGCAATTGGCCAAAAAGAAACTTTCTGAAACCGACCTTCATCACTCTGGGCTCGACGGCGCGCTTTGGGGACCTGATGGGTATGCCGCCCATGTGGCGAAGTTGGTGAAAGAGAATCATGCACTTCCCTCGGGTCACTCGATCCCTTGGGTTGGCGATCGTGTCTATCTAAGTGATCTTGGAATTTCTCCGGATATTCAAAATAAGCTCATTGAGACTATACCTTCCCCTGTGGCTTCTCCGATCGTGTCGCCTCACAATGCGCCAGCCCATGTCTCCTCTTCTGGATGGGACGGTTTTTCTGATGCGCTCAATTCCCTTGGGCAATCGATTCATGCGCATTCCTGGGAAATTGGGCTTACCCTTTTGATCGGTAGCATTGTTGGTTTCTTCGTATGGACGTATTTGAAACAAAGTAAGGTAGCCCCTCGCCAATCTTTGGGCCTCGGTTTACTGGCGGGTGTTTCCATTTCTGCTTTGATCTATTCCGTTCTGGATTTTGCAAACCTTTCAAAACGCATGATCGTGAATGTGTTTATGGCATTTGGGGCGGTCGGCGGAATTGTTGTGCGCTATTTAGGATCTCCTCCCAATTGGATTTATTTTCATCCGACTAACAAGCGCAGCGTCTCTACTAAAATCCCTCATATTTATCTCCTGGGTAGAGGAAATATGAAAAATAAAAACCCACAGTTATCTGATGATCTCCGGTTTCAAGATCGAGCGTTCGCTGCTTCGACGGATGATGGGGAAGTCCTATTGACGGTTATTGCTGATGGGATGTCGGGTGTTGGGGGCGCTCGTGGCGTGGGCGGAAAAGGGTCAGAAATTGTGGTTAAGGCCTCCCGTCTTGTTTGGAGAGGTTTGTCGCTCCCAGTTATCTATAACCATCCAATCCTAGTTCAAGCATTGATGAGAGTATTGATGGTGTTGATTCTTGCTCGAATGGCTTGGACGGCTCTTAGTCATTTTAGCCATTTGGGTACCACCGTTGCATTAGTCTTAAAAACCCCCACGCATTTATTTAGTTTAGGGATTGGAGACTCCGAGATCTCTTTCGTTCGTGCCGACGGATCAATCGAATTACAGAAATATCGGAAAGGAGGCCTCCGCACAGATAGTTGGAATTTATTGTCGTTATTTGATCGAATGACAGTCGTTGGTTTAAAAACAGATCTTCTTGAAGATCAACGAAAGAAAGGGTTAAGCCTTATTGTGCTTCATAGTGATGGCGTTAAAAAGGGTTGGCAGGACCCCGTTGAGAACCAAGCGTGGGCGTCTCTCCCCGTCAGTGATTTTAGTGAAAAACTTCTTCAAAGTGCACAGGGCAGTTCAAACGGGAGCGATGATGTTGTTATTGCTGTAATGTCTGTGGGGCCTCCGGTCAAAGTAACGCCTGTTGTCCTGGAAGAAGATAAACCCAGTGACGGTGTTGCGGTCACTTCAGGTGAGCCCAAACTAGTAGTCGTTCAAAAGGGACCCAAGGGGCAGTTAGAGACGCTACTTATGAAAACGAAAGCGTTGGGCGAGAAGGTTGCCCTGACTCTCATTGATCCTTTGACTATAATTAGGCTAACCAGTGAGTATCAAAGGGTGAAGTTGATTGCTAGTGTACTGAATGGTATTGTTCCAAGAGAGACGCGGAATGTAATAGACACGATCGGACAACAACTCGAGAGGATGAATGATGAAATTAACCACTTCAGTTTAGTCCAAGATACCTTGCTTGAGTTGCTTGATGTAGTTCGGAATGAATCGCCAATGAAAGAAACTTTCATTAAACATATTGAGAACGTGTTGGAATCCCTCCTAGCGGCATACCCAGTTGCTGGTTTAGATCCAATATTTGTGCCTCTCATTCAAGAGATCGAAAGTCGTTTGACGCGTGACTATAACCGCTTCCCGCATCTTCCTCCTCGCGAGCAACGTTTTTTTGCCTTATCTGCTTGACAATCAGACGGTTATGTTGTTAATGTTTATTTAGTAGTTCCCAGCGACGGGCCACTCCAGAGTCGGAAAAAAGTACTCAATAAAACACTACGTGTCAGGGGTTAGCATGAAGCGGTTATTTTTATTAGCTTTTATTTTATTTTTAGGCATTCCGCCTTTACGGGCTCAATCGGGGGATTTGTCCGTCGCGTCCCTTTTGATGCTTGATTCTTCTGTAGGCAAAACGCCAAGCTTCGTCCCTTCTACGATCGTTCCTGAGACATTCTCCCGCGAAGCCTCGGCGGGGAAACTTCCTTATATTGTCAGCTTTGAGGGTCCGCCGCCTCATGGGGACGGTCCAGGCCTCCGGTTTAACACGCGAGAAAAATTCTACGTCTATACCGATCACGGAGCTGCCCCGAATCATTTTGTCCCGTCGGGGTGGATGGGTGACTTTAGCGACATGTCCTTGGATATGAATAGCACCGACGATCCGGCCGACGGCAAGACCTGTATCAAGGTGAGCTACAGTGCCAAGGGGTCCGAAGGTGCCGGATGGGCTGGCATGTATTGGCAGCAGCCTGTAAACAATTGGGGCGACAAGGTTGGTGGGTTCAATCTGAAAGGCATGAAGCAACTCACTTTCTGGGCCCGCGGTGCTGTTGGCGGCGAAGTCATTAGTGAGTTTAAGATCGGCGGAATTGAAGGGCAGCGTCCCGATTCCGATGCGGTCCGAATTGGCCCTGTGGTGCTCACGCGCGAGTGGAAGAAGTATGTGATGGATCTTCGCGGCGCTGATTTGTCCCACATCAGCGGCGGCTTTGCCTGGTCGGCCTCCAAAGAGGAAAACCCTCGCGGCGCAACCTTTTACTTGGACGAAATCCGTTTCGAAAAGTAACTTTCCCCAGGTTGCTTCCCGATAGCGCAACTGCTAGAATACCCACTTCTAATTTAAAAAAGAGGCTAATCCCATGTATGCAATCGTAGAAACAGGCGGCAAACAATATCGCGTAGAACAAGGCACCAAAATAAAGGTGGAGTCACTCCCGGTCGAAAAGGGTGCGGAAATCACTTTGGATAAGGTGCTTTTACTCGCGAGCGACACCGGTATCCAAGTCGGAAAGCCGACCGTGGTTGGCGCGAAGGTTATGGCCAAAGTGCTCGCGCAAGACCGCCACGCCAAGATCATCGTTTTCAAGAAGCGATCCAAAAAAACCTACAAAAAGACGATCGGCCATCGGCAGAATTATACCGAGCTGCTCGTCCAGACTATTTCCGCTTAGGAGCACGCCATGGCATCTACAAAGTCACAAGGTAGTTCAACAAACGGACGGGACTCAGCCGGGCAACGCCTGGGCGTCAAAGCCTTTGGTGGTGAGAAAGTCACAGCCGGAGCCATTTTGATTCGCCAGCGCGGAACTAAATGCTACCCAGGCCGCAATACGAAGATGGGCTCCGATGACACAATCTTCTCCCGCATCGACGGCGTCGTCAAGTTTGAATGGCTCGCCAAAGATCGCAAGCAAGTGTCGGTTTATCCGGTCGCCAATTAATTTCCAAACTG
>JAYWEN010000391.1:0-3715 GCA_043779245.1 Elusimicrobiota bacterium
CGTTGGATTTGCGCCCTTGGCCGGTAAACAAGTGGGGCTCATCACCAACCAAACTGGGATTGATTCAGCCGGCCGCAACACGGCGGATCTTTTAGCGAAAGCTCCCGGTGTGAAACTGGTGGCGCTCTTTTCGCCCGAGCACGGTATTCGCGGAACGCGCGAACACGGAGAGACGGTGGGCGATTCCATCGATTCGAAGCTTCATCTTCCGGTTTATAGTCTTTACGGGGCCATTCAAGCTCCCACGCCCGCGATGCTCAATTCGATCGACGTGCTGGTGTTCGACATGCAGGATGTGGGTGCCCGCTTTTACACTTATTTGACATCGATGGGAATGGCCATGGAAGCCGCGGCCCAGCGGGGTATCGCCTTCATGGTGCTTGACCGTCCCAACCCTCTGGGCGGTGCCGTCGTAGAAGGTCAAATTCTCGATCCGCGCATTCATCACTTCACCGCCTACTACCCGATTCCTGTGCGCCATGGATTTACCGCGGGCGAACTCGCGCAATGGTACAACCAAACCCACAAGTTAGGAGCTCAGCTCACCGTGATTCCAATAAAGAATTGGAAGCGAACGGAGCTCTGGACAGACACCGGACTCCCCTTCACGCCGCCTTCGCCGAACATTCGCAATCCCACTGCCGCCATTCTCTACGCAGGCATCGGAATGTTCGAAGCGACCAATGTGTCGGTGGGTCGAGGAACGGATTTTCCTTTTGAACTCGTCGGCGCACCTTGGATAAGCGGCGACATCTTAGCGAAACGGTTGAATGACTTACAGCTTCCCGGATTCCAATTTGCGCCAGCGCTCTTCACGCCGAGCACGGACGGCTACCGAGGCCAACTATGTTCAGGCGTGCGTATCAAAGTCGCCGATCCCTACCTCATAAGACCGGTGGATTTGTTCGTTCACCTTTCTTGTATCCTGCGTGACCTCTGGCCAAAAGATTTTCAGCTTCGTTGGGATGAGGTGGCTCGGGTAACGGGTTCACAAGACTTTGAGCATCTATATAGTGAAAAGAAGGCACCATCGGAAATCCTCGACGTCTTTCATAAGAGCGCGGATCAGTTTTCCAACACGCGCTCGTCGTATCTTCTCTACTAATGGGTGTCTTCCTTAAACAAATGTCGGTGGGTCCCATGCAGAATTATGTCTATCTGATTGGCGACTCGGAAACCAAAGAAGCTGCCGTCGTCGATCCCGCTTGGAATGTGCCAGCGATTTTGTCGGCGGTCAAAGAAGACGGTTATCGCCTCACACATGTGCTCTTGTCTCATGGCCATTATGATCACATCAATGGCGTTGAAGAAATCGTCGATAAGACCGATGCCACTGTCTGTGGCCAGCAGAGCGAACTCGAAGAATTTATTGCTGAAGGCGTGGGCGGGCTCGTGATCCCCAAGTCGAGCCTCAAGAAAACGCATCACGGGGATTCCGTTCGCGTGGGCGGTCTCGATATCCAGCTCATTCATACGCCGGGGCACACACCCGGGTCCCAATGCCTTTACATCAAGGGTCAAAGCGGGACGGGTGGGGTTCTCGTCACAGGCGATACACTCTTCGTGGGAACGATCGGCCGCTGTGACTTTCCCTATTCAAGCGCCAAAGATCTCTTCCACAGTTTGGACAAAATCAAAAAGCTTCACGATGAAACTGTTTTTTATCCTGGCCACGATTACGGCTCCAAATCCAGCAACACCATCGGCAACGAAAAGAAAACAAACCCCTTCATGATGGCTGATACGCTCCAGGGATTCTTAAGGTTGGTTCGTCACTAACTTAGGCGGAACCGAGCAGGAGTTGGGCGGGACGGGTGCTTTCCATGAAATTAGCAAGCCTCGTTTCAAGAGCCAGAGCATTTTCGTAAAACCGTCCACTCAGTGGTGGGACTTGTTTTTGAGCGTAAAGGTTATGGACGCTTAATTGAATTGAATTCAGAAGCGCAGGAATACATTTGGATTCTATTTTGGCAAGATAGTCTAAAATTAAATCAATTTCATTACGTTTCCAGCCATCATAGGCGTCAATTAATCCTTTCACAATACGGCACACCTCGGTTGTTCGACTGTTGTCTGGATCATGGATGATCTCCGGCAAAATAAACGGGTTTTCTCTCAGCATACGGATCCATACTCGTTCTCTCTCCTTAAGATTTCCCTGATTGGTTTGTTGTCCAGCCATCAAGATTGCTGCCAGTTCAGTGGACTCTGAGGTCGTCTGGGACGTCTTGTTCTTGGCCAGCTGGATTCCATCGTTATATTGTTTTATGGCTTGGAGTAGAAGGTTAGGGAGGGGGCCATCAAAGTCGTAGTGCCTCTCTACATTCGATTCGACTTGAATAGATTCGACTCGTATAATCTCAATCTGACCATTATCCTTCCATCTTACTGTGACAATCAGAGGTCCAGTCTTCGCTATCTTGCCTTCATCCGTGACATGAAAACTATAGCTTAACGCTTCGCTTCCATTGGGGTAGAGCGTCGGGAATAATTTTCTTTCATGTACTGCATTGTAAAACATCTCTCCATTCCAAAAAACGATGGCCCTAGAATTGATAAATCGTCTTAACACTTTCCCTAGCGGAGTGTCTTTTGGCTTTTTGAATTCAGATCGTTTAAAAAATAGATTGGTGAAACGAATAATCTGACGATGGGAGAGGCTGGTGTTTTCGAGAATCTCGTGTAGGACATATTCCGCAAGTAGATCTTTCTCTGACCCTTCTTGTTCGGCCTTCCACAGCCAGATCATCAGGTCTGCCGCCAGAGCCTCTTTTGACCCGAGCAAATACCATTCGGTCCCTCGAACGATACTGAGAAACAATTTAAAATGCTTGCCCGGATGCTTGAGAATATTATGGACAGTGGAAATCTCATACTTTGATGCCCCATAAGAATGAAGCAGGATTTCGATTTCGCCTATGCGGTCCACTAAAGACTGATTTGTTGTTTGGATCAGTTCGGCAAGATTTGAATAGGATGCCAAGAAATCCATACCTGCCTCGTCGATTTCAAATAGCAGGCGCGACAACTCATCTTGGGTGACGGCCGGCCCAATTATGTAGCCCTTTGAAGCGGGGCCTGTGTAAGGCAGTCGGAGAGCGGACCTTTGGTAAAACGCGGGAGTTGGAACGATGGTTCGATGCGCAAAACGTAAAGGTTCTTGCAATACGAACTCTTCGAAAACGTTTGTGAAGGCGGGATTCATACTCCTGGCGTCCTTGGGACTTAATTTAAGCTGATCCCAAACTGGAGTCCACCTCGCTAAAGCCACCAAGATGCCGAGAAGTGTTAACACTAATTGATGTCGCATCAATTTGATGTCGCGCTTTTCCATAATCTGATCCTAATCTATTTTTCCTCGTGATCCCACGGGCCGTTTGGGCAATAATGTTTAGGCCCATCAATATATAATTCTCCGTCTACGATGAAAGATCAAATTATCAGATATGGCCACTCTCTTGGGTTTGAGCGAGTGGGTTTCACGTCGTCTGAATCGCTCGTGAAAGAGGGGGAGTTTTTTGAGCGTTGGCTGGAACAAGGGCGCGCGGGGGAGATGGATTATTTGAGTCGCGACCCTGGACGACGCACGCGTCCCTCTGATCATTTGCCGGGAGCCAAAAGCGTGATAGCTCTCGCCATCAGCTACGCCGACGACGAAACAGCGTACTTAGAACCCAGTCCTCCAAGTGTTGAGTCGAGTCCTGACTGCCAAGTC
>JAYWEN010000392.1:0-4814 GCA_043779245.1 Elusimicrobiota bacterium
GCATTACTAAGCCCGAATGCTTCGGTCTTGCCATTGGCGTAAGTCACGCGTCCGCTGAAAAACCGTTGTTTGATGGTTCCGGTTTCTCCCGCTTTTAGATTCGGATCGCGTCCCAATCCGTGCAGGAGAGACATGATGACCGAAATCGAGGTTGGCAGGGCAACCGTGTGTTCGCCAAAGAAATACATCCCAGCGCCCCAGAGTGTTGTCAAAATGGCTGTCTCGACCGCATTGGCAAGGAAGGGGGATTTGGCGCGCAACCGGGAAACCCACTTCCAGCTGACTTGGCCGACTGGGACGCCCTGCTCTTGCATGGTCTCGGCAAGCGAGGCCAGCGCAACGGTTTGATATTGTTTTGGATCGGTAATGCCTTCTGTCGCGGCAATGAGGGGTCTGAGCAGTGTCCTGAAGCTGCTCCCATCGAGATAAGAACTTTTACCTACTCTGTTCCAATAACCTGTCATATCAGCGGCCGGCAACTCTGGCTTGGCGGCTAGCAGAGTAAGCGTGTGTCGAATAAAGGTGGCTTCCGTGGCAAATTCTTGTGGCGACATGGTCGGATTCGTCAGCCAAGCTTTCGCTACTTCAACTTCGCCTCCAGAATTTGTTTGAGGGACGGCGGCAGGAGCTGATGTGTCTGGCGTGTCAAAAGCCTCTACTTCCTTCTTTAGTTTCTCAACGTCGACTCCCATGTAGGCCAACCATTCGAGTAATCCATCGGCAAATTCCTGGGCACGCGTTTGGCTCGTGATCTCTTCTTTGCCTGTAAATTCCCAAAACCGCGCGAAATCGATAAAGTTCATTCCGAGTTTTTGCTTGTCATTGGCCAAACTATTCCAATAGTCCGAGCTCGTGACTCTCAAGTCTAATTCATTGCCCTCTTTGGCTTTGGCGTCCAACAACTTCCACCGAAATGCAAAAATATTTTGAACAACCTCACGCGTAGCGGCCGTGACGGTAGGAGAAGGGAAATCAGTTCTCTTTTTTAGGCGCGCTTTCGGTTCCGTGATGGATACTTGTCCAGAACTCGATGGTGTCGCCGTTGGTTTGGCTTTAGCGGCTCCAGCAGAGGGTAAAGCAGCCGGCACCGCCCTGGTTTCTTTTGCAGCCTTCTGGATGCGTTCGATGTCTTCTCTCAACACGATCACGTCGCTAAAGTCCGCTCCGATAGAATCTCCAAGCGTTTTGTAGATTTCCAATCTATTGCCGGCCGTCATATTCTCGGCAAATGCTTCGGGAATAAAGACTTCGATAATGTCGAATAGCTTTCCGTTGTCCAGACCATCAAAATAGTGGGTCGTTCGAGGATTGTTCTTTTCTTCACGATCTCTTAGCTCTCGGATCGTTCCCGGCACACCTTGCTGTTGTGTCGTACTAGTTAAATGGGGATCAAACGTCGTTTTAGCGGCTTCGACTAAACGGATAGAAACCTGATGCGCGGCGGCTAAATAGCGTTCAAGACTAGCGTCAGGCCCTTCACTTCTGATCACGTCAATCGTGCTTCGCAGCTGATACAGATGTCGTGCCAATTGATAATAGGCTTTCTCATACTTCTCTGCGGTTTGAGTGGCTCCCGTAGGTGCATAGTGGTTTGCCAAACTGTTGCCACCGAAAGAAGCATCCTGAAGAGC
This sequence comes from Elusimicrobiota bacterium, assembly GCA_043779245.1. Taxonomy (GTDB): domain Bacteria; phylum Elusimicrobiota; class Elusimicrobia; order 2-01-FULL-59-12; family 2-01-FULL-59-12; genus JANLWZ01. The sequence continues at coordinate 1,632 of JAYWEN010000392.1, forward strand.
GCTATTCGTTTGATCTCGTAGTTTGCCAACGCGAGGGTTTTTTGGATCGGCGCTTTCCTTTAGAATGGCCGCGAGCTCAGCGGTCGACATCGTCATCAGCTCTTCTTCGTCGCTGGCAATAACGCCCCAATTAGTTTTTGGAAGTTCGCGGCGTTGCCAAGCCGAAACCAGAATATGTGCCGTCGCTTCTGGAGTTCCTTCCAGCTGCATTCTTATTTCGAGCTTTTCATGATCCACATGCTGACTTTTTCGTTCCGGCGAAAGGCGACTGTTTAGAACAATCGCATAGCCCTTTTCGCTTCCCAGGGTATAAGGGAAATAATAAGCCGGCCAGTTCCCTAGATCCGCCTCAATAATCCGGAAGTCAACTCGCCCATTTTTGGGAGACATGGCAAATTCTCGAGCCTGGCCCTTAACCTGTTTGGCGAGCTCTAGGAATACCCCCTCGCGGGATTTTAAAGCGGCAACGGCGTCGTGATAACGTTCATTGCGTGGGCCTGCTGGTTTGGAATGTCCAGCCTCCATCGCAACATCCGGGAGATTTGGTTCTGCATCAATGACGCGGCCATATCCTTCGCGACGGTATTGTGAACCGGTCGTCTGCCCAGAGGCGGAAGTGACCCGACGACCGAAGACTAAAGGTGTAGGATTCGCTTTTGTAGGTTCAAAGCGAAGCTGCGCATTTGCATCGAACGTTGCGACCCAATCGCCCACGCGCAAAATGGATCCTGAGATAATTTGCCGAGCCATCGGATCGGTTTGATCCGTTCTATAGTCGACAGGGTGAATGATTTGATCGCTCGTTCCAAGCGCAAAGCGCGGGATCCAATGCAGGGGATCGGTGCGCGAATGAAAATAGTCCCCCGCATTTTGTAAGTCAGCGCGAGAGAACGTCAAATTAAAGCGCGCGGCAGAGAGGTTGCGGAGACGTCGCTTTAAAGTGTCACGATTCCAGCGAAGGCCTAGATAGTCATCAATCAACATCGAGACGTCGGACTGAGCGATGCGCCGACTTAGGTTGGCGATTTCTCGTGCATCGGCGTGATCGAGAGTCACTCTCGTATACCCATTCATTTTGAGCAGTTGGATCCAATCCTGCATGGGGACGACGGGTTCGCCTTTTTCATCATCCATAACCGAAAGCAGCAGTAAGAGTCCATGGAAAATGGTGCGGTTCCACTGAGCAACTTCGAGTTCCCCGTTCCGGCCTGTATGCCGCGTTATGCTAGCTTTGACGCTTCCACGCGTGGAAAGCGGATTGATATCCGCCGCAATTCCTTCGTCTAAGATTTTTCCAAAATCAAGGTTGAGAGGCGTGCCGGATTTTGACCACAGAGGGTCTCCTGAAGCAATCGCGGCCAGTGCAGAGAGGACGGCGAAGCGATCCTTCTCGGGGTTAAAGGGTCTTGAGATCGATACATTGACGTTGTGATAGGACGCTTCACGAATGAGAAGTTGGCGCATCGCGTTGCCAAGTTGAGTTTGCAAATTGGCGTAACCCGGAAGTGAACGGTTGTACATCTTATCTTCAGCGAGTTTGGAAAGGGCTTCCTGCATCCCTAAAGGGCCTAAGGCCCCAATGCTCACCTGCGCCAAGCGCAAAAATTTGGGCCCCTGTTGCTGCTTGTACCCAGCGCCCTTATCGCTTGCCATTAAGTCGTCGTAGGCCGTCATGGCATCGTCGTAAGTACGAAGAAGCAGATCGGACAATGCATGCGAAGGCGACGCAGTATGATGCAGCCATTGAACGGCTCGAATAACGGCGTCTGTTTTTTGAGAAGAACGTACCACGCGTTCTAAATCCTTCAGGGATAAGGGGGCAATCCGGACATCCATCCGCGTTTGATCTGGCGCAGGAATTGGTTGGCTCAGGACTTGATTTTCAAGTGAGTCCAATGTGCGCAGAGAGCCCGGATCAAAGGATTGCGCGCGATTTTGAAAGAGGAGCGTAAAGAGGTTCTTCTTCGCAAACAGGTTGACGACATTTTCTTTCTGTAGGCGCTGGAGCTCATGATCTAGGATAAAAGGAAGTAAGATGCTGCGAAGAGCATTAAAGAGGCGGCTATTGGATTCGGCCACCAGCCAGCCCGCCACACGAACGACAGGCGCGCTTTCTCTTGACCAGTTTGTTTCGGCAACCCAACGTCCGGACGGTTCGTGATCAAAATCCAGGCGCGCCTCAGGCGCTTGCTTTTGAATCCAATCATCCATCGCGGATAGTAGTCTTTCGTCATGACTCGCATTTTTTGGAGCCAAGAGTTTGACGGCTTTGGCGAGAACGGCGAGTCCCGCGATCGGTATCGACCACCCCAACGCAAATGCAAGTGAGATTGCCGAATAGCCGTATACCACCCCAGCGCTGACGGCTTCATTCCCACTCATTTGGAAGGCCATAAATCCAAACAGGGCAGACAGAATCGTAGGCACAGCCGCCGCCACGACAAATTGTTTGTTGCTCCAAGCCCGAGCCGGTTTAAGTTCGCGGGTGTCTTTCGCCGGAATTGAAATCTTTGGAACGGCAAGGGGGGCTCTCTCTTGTGGCTCATTCAAAGCGCTCGAAAATCCAGGCGCAAACACGCCGGCCAGCAGCGCCACAGAAGCAATTTTTAAATGAAATGTCGAAGCGTAGGCTGCCGGAGTCATGTGATAGATCAGAGCTCCCATCGCAATAAGGGATAAAGCAACAATGCCTTGGGTCGCGGTGGGCGTTCCGATGGAAAGGCTGTCCGCATCGGCCTGTTGTGCTTGGAAATGCCAGAGCTTGGCCAGGGTGGAAGCACTCTTGCCGTCTTTGATTTTCGCTGACGCAAAAAGCGTTGATGTGGGATCGGACGCCTGGGCCAAAATTTGGTCTTCGGTCAGCAGATCGCCGCTGAGACGTTTTACGTAGAGCGCGTGATCGGCCTCCGTCAAACGCGTGATCGAAGGGGCCAAGACAAGGTAGCTGACTTTTTGCTCGCGAAGCATACGCGTGAGCTGGAGGGTGTGGAATCCGCCAGCGACCAGCACCGCTGTGTTCGGCAGGTGACTGACCTCAGACCTCACATGGAGCACCTTAGACTTTAAATGTTTGTGAGGTTTAACGTGTTTGGTTTGAGGTGTGAGGTCAGGCTGACGAATCAGCGCGAGCGTATTCTCCACCATCGGTTTGTTTCGAACAAGCGCCATGACGTAGAAATCAAT
>JAYWEN010000393.1:0-4180 GCA_043779245.1 Elusimicrobiota bacterium
CGATCCCGACCGCCGCGTCCGCTGGACGATACCTAAAACCCTACCGGCACAAGGGGATCCCACGCTCCTCCATGTGGCCATTATGAACTTGATCTCCAATGCTTGGAAATTTACGAGCAAAAATGAAGATGCGCACATCCAATTCGGTTCGGAACAAAAAGGCGGAGATACCGTCTACTATGTAAAAGACAATGGCGCTGGCTTCGACATGACATATCAAAATAAACTCTTTCAAGCGTTCCAAAGATTACATACAGTCAAAGAATATCCAGGGACCGGAATCGGTTTAGCCACGGTGCAGCGCGTGATTCATCGGCACGGAGGACGGGTCTGGGCTGAAGGCGCGGTGGGCCAAGGCGCAGCTTTTTACTTCACACTTTAGGAGAACCATGGGAAAATTGAAATCAGTCCTGTTAGTTGAAGATAACGAAGACGATATCGACCTCACGCTGCTCTGTCTCAAAAAAAATAATATCGCTCATCGCGTGGATGTGGTTCGAGACGGCGCCGAAGCGCTAGACTATCTCTTTGGCCGGGGACTCTACGAGCACCGGAATCTTCAAGACCATCCGGCTCTTATTCTCTTGGATCTAAATCTTCCAAAGGTGGGCGGTTTAGAAGTGCTGACTACCATTCGCTCCGACGATCGCACCAAGCGGCTGCCGGTCGTCGTGTTCACCACCTCGAACGAAGAACGGGACGTGCTCACGTCGTACAACTCCGGCGCCAACAGTTATGTACGAAAACCCGTCGATTTAGGCCAGTTCAATGAATCGATTAAACAATTGGGTATTTATTGGACTCTCCTGAACGAAACTCCTCCTCAGTAAATCAGGTGTTATTCTGAAACTCTTCGACGCTAAGACCGTCTAAACCACGATGCGGAAAAGCTCCCTATGGTCTGCGAGGTTGTCACTTTATTTGGCAGGATTGCGTCCGTCTGGCTGCGCTCGAAAGGCTTCCTTAGTTGTCGCCCAATACAACACCCCTCATGCGGACGGAGCTGAATACATCGCCGTGTGCATTCCCGCATTTTCCCCTTCAATCGTACATCGAGATAGCTAGTTTTCTGTACTTTTGTCGACGGAGAATGGCCGGCGAGCGCATTCTTGATTAACATATCCTAACGCATGTCCAATTCAATTGACGAGGGTGCCGCGCGGGGTTACAGAATCCTATGCGACCCCACTTTCGATTGGCCCTTTCTCTTTTAAGTATTGCCACATTCGGGATTCAAGCCCACGCGAATGAGATGGACGACAGCGTTATTCTCGAGCAAATCGATGCGTCGGTCCATCAATACCGTACTGTGCTTGCGGAATTTGGCCACCTCGAGATGTCGCTCAGACAGTCCTCTGACGAACAAGATGTGGCGAACTTCCCCACCATGCGCGAGTACATTCAAGTGTCCATGGATCCGGCTGACCGGTCCATGAGAGAGCTTTTCAAGCGCTACGAGAGTGAATATGGAGAGAAGGCATTCCATCAAGTCGCCAAGAGGCGCGGCTTTGCCGACTTAATTCAAGACACTAAGGAATAAGTTTTTTGGTGAGATCGCGAACCTTGTCCTGGATGACCGCAAACTCGGGCTTGTCATCATCTTTCACAGGAAGTTCATTCAACTTCTTAAGGTAGGTACGAGCCGTCTCTTTCTTGCCCATCACATCCCAATACTCCGCCAAATAATACATCGTTACAGGAAATGTCGGATCTGACGCAAACGATCGCTCCAGCTCAACGCGCGACTGCTTTTTGTCTCCGCCCACGAGCCCCGGTACCTTGTAGTCGAGGATTCCCAAGACGCGGTCGGCTCCCCCGGAAATATACCCGGGATTGATCTCGTTCACTTTATTCATTTCTTTGCGTATGGATTTGATTAATCGCAGACTGGTGAGCGCGCCCTTCACGTAACCGAACGAGCCATAATTAGAGCCGAGCCAGAAATGCGTCTCCGCGGATTTCGGGTCCAATCGAACCGAATTCTCACCGTAGTCGATACCTTTCTGAAAATAAGGAATAGCCGAGCGATCTTCCTTAAGACAAGTTCCGGCCCACCATGCCGCACGCGCGGCTTTCCAATGGGCCTCGGAGCTGGACGGATCCATAACGACCGCCCGCTCATAGGCCGCAAGGGCAGCCTTATTGGCGGAGAAATCCGCGCGCTGTGCATACAACGCGTCTCCCTGGGCAATCGCGGAAGCAAAAGAAGCGAGAGGCTCCGCGGCTCCGACCTCTCGAACCGCGATTCCTCCCGCTAAAATGAGTGCTCCAATAAATATGTTCTTCATCACGCTGCAACTACACAATATTATGTTTTCTTAGGGATTGGAAGCGCCCTTTTTAAATGAGAGGATTGGACAGTATAAACCCTTGTACTCCCGCGCCCACCAATGCCCCGTCTCCTGGCGTTCACGTCGGGTGGTGAAACGATAGACATACAAACTCGCGCGAATCATAGTCGGAGGATTTTCCGGGAATGGATTCGTTTCGAGGAGTGCGAGCACGGGCTTGGATCCCTGCAAGAGCCGCACGCACAAATTCACAAACCAGGGATTTTGCCGGAAGTCCCCCAAGGCCGCAAACCACATTTGCCAATCAAGACGCGGATGAAAAGGGGCGATCTGAGCAGGTCTCCGGGACAAATTCCCCACTTTGTAACGAAACTCATATTCTCTCCACGTGGCCCCATCTTGGCTGCCCTCTAAAATTATTTCTGGACGATCTGGCGTCATCACCGCAAACAGTCCGTAGCTATTGAACGACCTCAAGGAGGAGACCGCGTTCGCAGGAACCATCACGACTCGAGGCCACGGGATATTAAAAATATGCCCGAAAGAAATTACCGTGAGGACCCAAACCAAAATGCAGACCGTTCCCAATGCGTACTTGCGAAAGGGAAGGGCCCAGACCGGTGAGGTGATGGGTTCACTCCACGAATCGGGCCACCAGGACCGCAATTGAGAATCTTCGAGGAGCGGAATACAAATCACCAAGGCCAGAAGATTAAAGTAGGCGTAATTGCCGCTCACGAAGAGAATGATTTGAAACCCTATCAATCCCCAAAAAGCTAACAACCGAGGCCGACGGGGCATAAAGATGAGGAGGGGCACCAGCCCTTCGATCACAAATACCAGGAGGCAGGAGACCTTATGAAAAGCGACGGGCCACTGATGCACGTACCACGATAAAGGATTCGGAAGTGGCTGCGTCTGATAGTGAACGGTGAGTGCTGTCATTTGGCGCCAAAGCGTGTCGCCGCTCAGCCATTTCACAAGCGCTGACTGAAACATCAATCGAAAAACCAACCATCGAAGAAGCCAAATGACGCGCGAGGAGGGAGAGTCGGTTCCACTCCATTGCGGAAGGAATCCCCAGGGAGACCATAAAATGGCCAAGAAGCCGGTTTCCAACAAGAGCGCGTCCCATTGAAAACCCATGAAGTTTCCACCGACAGAAACGATCGACAAATAAAAAATCCAAAGAATCGCCGATGTCCATTTTGGGGCGACGTTTAAAAAGAGTGCAAGAGAAAAGAGAACACCCGCGACACACAATCCCACAAGGAACGTGTCGCTTGAATGAAGCCAGGCCAACGTCGGAACAAACCAAAAGCGGCTGGGACCGTACGTGCTTAACTGACTCAGAAAATCATGCGCTGGGAGAATTCCCTGGGCACCAATTAATCCTTTGGCCTGCATTCCAAACGAGGCGAACGCCACGGCATACACCAAGGAAAGGGCACGCAAAAAAAGCCAGCGCACATGCCGATAAGATGCAGGTTCCGCAGGATTTCCCCACAACCATCGTGTAAAAACAGAAAAGAGCGGACGATGTCCCGCGATCACGCTATAGCCCCATTCTGAGAACACGGAAAAGCCGGGCACCTTTTGATACGCCCAAAGCCATCCATTCACACCGCAGTAAGTGAGGGTTCTATAGATGGCCTCTGCCGCCGAACTTTTATGGCCATTGGGTTCCACCAACTGAACAGCGCGTTGAAACTCTTGGGGTTTGATGTCGGGGTATTGCGCTCCAACCTCTTGAGACGGGGCATAAGAAACCTTGTCACCGGTCGCTTTTTCCCAGCGCTTAATCCATGCTCGACAAAAACCGCAGTCACCGTCGAAAATAAGAAGTGGTTTATCCAAGACCTAATGGATGGAGTAGGTGATGAGAACGG
>JAYWEN010000394.1:0-3524 GCA_043779245.1 Elusimicrobiota bacterium
GATTTAGATAGTCGCTTCTGGATTGGAGACCCAAGGGCACATCGAAAAGCGAGATCGCATGAGTGAGGTCAAAAAACAGGGCATAGCCTGAAACAAGAAGGAACCCTAGAAAAAGACTTCCCACCGCGCGAAACGCACGGCTTTGGATTCGGATTCCTTGGTCATATCCATAGGCGGAAGCCAACGCCAAGCAGGGCGCTAACGGTAATAGAAACCGAAGAACGGGGCGAGTCATTCCCCACGGAATATAGAAGCACAGGGCATATAAAAGAATGAGTCCTATCGAAGGAGATTTTTTTCGAACGAGCGCGAGCGCCGGTAGAAAAGCAAAAAGCGGCGCCCAACCGAAATCACCCAAAACGTCCATCCCACCGCCGAAGCGAATGCCGTTGGCTGTGATATCCCAAATAAGTTTCAGAAGTCCAGAGAGTGGCCGCGACGTATATTCGGTCAAGCCCCGAAAATATCCTTCGGCCGCTGTGCCCATCCAGGGATTTTGGTGACTCAGGCTCAATTTGTAGAAAAAAGGAAAAACGGGGTTGCCCACGTAATACATATTTTTTAGGAGCCAAGGACCCAATGCAACAAAAGCGAACCCCGAATAAAGACCATAGTGTTTAGCCTGATTCCGCCAAGGGGTGTCATGTATTTGTTTGATTAAGAGGAAGAGTCCGATCATAAATGGAATGGCACCGGTGTATTTTGTTCCCATCGCACATCCGGCAAGGAAACCGGCTAACCCGGTCCAAAACCAAGTCTCTTTCTTTTTTGATGATAGCGACGATGTGTTGTCGGCCGCCAGTGAAAGCGCGTAAAAACTGGCGAACGAGAAAACGGTCAGTCCCACATCGATATAGCCGCCCGAGCTTAGTAGCAGATAAGCCGGCATCGATGCTAAAAGAGCCGCGGCCCAGAGACCTGTGCGCTCTCCCAAATATCGCCGGCCATAGGTGTAGACGAGCCCCATCCCGGTCATCGCCAAGATCCAGCCGATGAGATTTACGAGTACGTCTCCCGCCAAAAGTTTTCCTAAGGTCCATAACATTTCCATCGCTTGGGGGAATGCGGAGTAAATGAGTTCCCTTTGCCCCACCCAGCGGTGCGCAAGAATATAGGATTGGGGTAAGGTCAAGTGATACACGAGGCTGTCGTAGTAGGTGATGGGTGCTAAGGCGATAAGAAAGCTTAACCCCGCACCGAGTAAAATTAAAAAGGTCGCAGGACTTTTGAAGAGTAACCATGCGGAGTCGCTGCGGTGAAAAAAATCCCGCCACAGGTCTCTCCGACGCCAGCCTGCCAAGAGACCCAATGCAACAATAGCGACAGCCCCGGGCCTTGTCCACAGTCCGAAGAGCCCCCCGAGAAACATCACTAAACTTAAGAGGCCGAAGCCCGTGACCATCGAGAGGAGGATCGATTCAAGGGAACTGATTTCAGGGACGCGTTCGCGAAGTATGGTGGATCCATATCCCCACGCTGCAACGGTTGTGATCAATGCCAGCGCGATGAAATACAGGATCGCAATCGCTCCAGGAATCGGACAGTGATCAAAATAACCGATTCCGAAGATGATCCAAAGGGCGAGGATCAGAAACCGTTTTATTTCGGTTCGAAGAGGTCGCATCGCTTGATGTGAGCGCGGTGAAGTTGGAAAAGCAGGACGCTTTTCAAGGATTCGAGTCCATACTGTACGCTGCGTTGGAAATTGATGGACGAGGCCTCTTCAAAATAACGCGCAGGGACCGGAATGTCTCCAAGCCGAAATCCGAAGGCCGCAGCTTGAACCAAAAATTCGCAATCGAAAACGAAGTCATTGGAGTTGCGTTCCCAAGGAAGTGTTTCTAAGACTTTGCGGGTGTAGGCGCGCATCCCGCTGTGCCATTCACCCAAATTCTGTCCCATGAGAAGATTCTCGGCGACGGTCAAACAGCGATTAAAAATATATTTGTAGGCCGGCATGCCTCCGCCCAGCGCTTCCTGACGGGTGCGGATGCGATTGCCGCAGATGACATCGCACACATTGTCTTTGAGAAGTCCGGTCAGATAGGGGACGAGTCTTGAGTCGTACTGATAATCGGGATGGATCATGACCACAATATCGGCACCCGCTTCCAGCGCGGCCCGATAACAGGTTTTCTGGTTTCCCCCGTACCCCAAATTTTTCTCGTGGCGAATAACTTTCAGTCCCAGCTTTTCGGCGATCTGGACAGTTTGATCTTTGGAGCAATCATCGACAAGAATGATCTCATCCACGGAACCCGCAGGAATGTCGGCCACCGTGCGAGCCACCGTTTTCTCTGCATTGTAGGCGGGCATCACCACGATCACTTTCGGTTTTATTGTATTTGTAGCCATGGGAATCCTTCCGTCGCCTGCTTGAATTTAAACGTTTGAAGCGTATCTCCGATTAACGCATCGCGTAGTAGCGAGGCTAGAACATAGACGGGACGTTTGGTTCTTTGTTCCTGGACGGCTTTCACCAGTTGGGGCTCCGTAAACCCACGGATGTTCCATGCGGTTCGTCCGGTAAAATACAAAAGATAAATCCACAAGAGTCCCCCGCCTGTAAGATAGAGCGATTCATCGGATGTCATTTTAGATAAGGTTAGCGTTTCTTGATAGAGGCTGTTATTGGTGGACAGATGCATCGGGGCGATCTCGCTTGCGAGATTGACGGTCAACGTGCTGGCTAAAAGAAGGGATACAAAGGCCGCTTGAACAGGAACTTTAAATGTACGCAGCCCCATCGCGAGAAGAATACCCACTGGAAGGATATCGGTCATGCGATAGCACAATGTCGCAGGCTCCCAGGTCGATAGAAAAAGGCCATAGACGCCAAGCCAAAAGAGACAGAATCTCCAAAGCTTTCCGGAGTTTTTACTTCCGACGCGAGAAAGTAGAACGCCAAATAGTACGACCGAACACATGGCGGCTACCCAAATCTTTCGGGAAATGAGGGTTCCCGCATACGGTGAAAAGCAGCCCCAAAAGGTTGGCGCTGTTGATTTGAGCCAAATCCACGGACCCGTCCATCCCACGTTGTGCCAAGCGAAATGTCGGTCAGTGGTAAGGCCCGCGCTTCCCTTGAGCCAAACGAATACATGATGGGCGTCACGGCCGGGCATAATAACGAATATCAGAACGAGCAGATATGGAACAAGCGTTGTAAATGAGAGAGTGTATAGGTATTGCCGCAACGATTTTCCAGGACGGATGTCCATCTCCCGGCTTTCTGCAATAATCCAGTAGAGCACCGGTATCGTCCATAAGAAATGAAGAATGTGGCCAAGCACGGCGAACCCCTGCAAGATTCCAACCCCACAATATTTACGGCTCGTGACGGGTTGGAGAAGAAAATAAGTAGCCCACGCAAGCGGCAGAAAGCCTAACGGATAGACTTGGGCTTCTACGCTCCAGATCCAAAAGGCGGCCGTCACCCCTAGACTCAGGGTGAGTCCTAAGGCAATCCACCGGTCCTTCAAAAAAACTGAGCAAACTCGGTAGAGTCCTACAAGCCCCAGCGC
>JAYWEN010000395.1:0-2487 GCA_043779245.1 Elusimicrobiota bacterium
GACGAACGACATCCGGCCGAAGGCTGCACAGATTATCGGAAAGGGGAAATGGAAGCATGGGAATGACAGTCCCCGACAAATAGACGCTTGTCCCGCGACGGTACGCTTCCTGGTCGAGGGGAGACTTTTCACGAACATAATGAGCCACATCAGCGATATGAACGCCTAATCGCCAGCCTGTTGGAAGCATTTCGAGCGACACAGCGTCATCGAAATCTTTGGCGTCGGCGCCATCGATTGTGAAAACGCGGTGATCAAAAAAGGTCTCACGACCCTGCCACGCGCTGGCCGGTACGTCGGTTCCGAACGCATCAGCCGCTGCAGCGACTTCGGGGGGGAACGCGTCAGGAAGTTCGTATTTACGGATAAGGCTTTGCAGGTCGACGCCCGGTGCATCGCGTGGGCCTAGCACTTCTGATAAGGCTCCCTTCGCCGCTTCCTTGTCACTCGCCCAACTGGTTATGCGGGCCGTGACAATGTCGCCCACATGAGGAACCAAACTCCCAAGATCGGTCAAATGCACAAGTGCCCCGTCATTCTCAGGCGCCAGTACTGGAAGATTGCCCATGCGTCGGAAGACACCTACCACGGTGGCTCTTGCATGCACGAGAACCTGTGTAATCTCTCCCGAGCGCCGCAAGGCTTCAGGGCCCGAGGTGACGCGCGCTTTGACTCGATCCCCGTTCATGGCCAGCCGTAGCGATGGTCCCTCGATCAAAACGTCACCGACTTTAGGATCCTCAGACAGCACGAAACCGATTTTGCCCTTGAGCTGTAGGACACCTTCGGCGAAAACGGGTTCACTTTTGGCGGATTTGGATTTTGAATGTTCGACAGGATGTGAGGGTTGTGCGGGAATATTCGACCGTGGGCGCTGTTCAAATTTTCTTTTCTTGAAAAAACGGTGTTTGGGTTGGTTCATACGGGCTATTGTAACCTGCACGACGGTTTGGCCAACATCTTATTTCACGCATTCGTTGGTTTTTCCTGCCATGAAGTACAATGTACGAATGCCTAAAGCCTCTGAAAAACCATTGATCGTGCAAAGCGACAGTACGGTACTCGCCGAAACTGATGCTCCTGGCTTTAACGAGGCACGGATGCAGCTGGCGCGTTATGCTGAGCTCGTTAAATCGCCCGAGCATATTCATACCTACAAGATATCGCCGCTTTCCATTTGGAATGCGGCCGCCGCCGGCATGACGCTCGATAACATTCGCGATTCTCTGATCAACTATTCCAAGTACGCAGTGCCGCAAAACATCTTGTCGGAAATTGAGCATACCTACGCGCGGTATGGGGTCGTTAAACTGCTCCCTTATGCAGAGCCCACGCGACTCTTGTTAGAAGTTCATGACGCTTTCCTGAAAGAACAGCTGAGCCGAGATCCGCGCTTGTCTCCGATGCTGATCGAAAAAGTTGAAGAGCATTCCTTCATGATTTGGGCCAAGGACCGCGGCCGGCTCAAACAGGCATTAATCAAAATCGGCTACCCTGTCATCGATTTGGCCGGCTATGTCAACGGGGATCCTTGTGCCATCCAGCTGCGGCCCACGACGGTTTCAGGCGGCCCATTCAATCTCCGGGATTATCAAACCAATGCCGCTGAAGCTTTTTATCAAGCCGGCTCTTCGCGTGGAGGAAGCGGCGTCATTGTTCTCCCATGCGGAGCGGGAAAAACGATTGTCGGGATGGCTTCCATGGCCAAAGTCGGAGCTCAAACACTCATCGTCTGCACAAGCCTTGCGGCCGTTCATCAATGGATTCGCGAGATCTTAGACAAGACTACGCTTAAGACCGACCAAGTCGGGGAATACTCGAGCGAACAGAAACAGCTACGCCCTGTGACAGTTGCGACCTATAACATCCTGACTTACACGAAAAAGGGGTCCGACAACTACAAGCATTACGATTTGTTTAACGCCGCCAACTGGGGGCTCATTATTTACGATGAAGTTCATCTATTGCCTGCACCGCTTTTCCGTATGACGGCCGAAATTCAGGCGCGCCGTCGTCTGGGACTCACCGCAACGCTCGTGCGTGAAGATGGCATGGAAGATGACGTTTTTACCTTGGTGGGACCCAAACGTTTTGAGACGCCGTGGAAGGAACTGGAGAACCAGGGATGGATCGCTGAGGCTTCGTGCCACGAGCTGCGGATCCCGCTCACGGAAGCCGACAAGTTCAAATATGCGGTCGCCGAGGCGCGATCCAAGTTTCGAATCGCGGCCGAAAATTCTAACAAAGAAACGATTACACGACAGCTCCTAGCAAAGCACCGTGGTGAACCAACGCTTATCATCGGGCAATACATCGATCAGTTGAAAAAAATGGCTAAGGAGCTTGATCTACCTCTAATAACAGGCCAAACGCCGAACAAGAAGCGAGAAGCGCTTTATCACGACCTACAAACCGCTAAGATACCGGCTTTGGTGGTGTCTAAAGTGGCCAATTTTTCGATCGACCTACCCGACGCACGCATCTTAA
>JAYWEN010000396.1:0-6156 GCA_043779245.1 Elusimicrobiota bacterium
GGCCATAATCTCGGCAAAAGTCACTTTGTTCTCAACGATGTCTTTCAATGCTCGTTCCACCAAGACCGGCATCGGCTCGGGAGTCCCTTTTGATTTCATCGCGCGCGCCCAACGGAGCGTCATGAGAATCAGGTCATATTTGTCGCCGGCATAATCTAACACTTTTGGATCTAAGAACAGGTCAGCCATGTAAGTCTCCTTATTAACGAATGGGGTGTATTCTAAGGGATTCAGCGTCTAAAATCGCTTCGAGCCGTTTGAGGGCTAGAGGAATACGGTCGTTGACTACATTGTAGTTATATTCGGGCAAAAACTCGAGCTCTCGCTTAGCATCATCCAAGCGCGTGCGGATCTGAGCCTCCGTTTCCGACGAGCGCGCCCTTAATCGGCGTTCAAGATCCGCAAAGGTAGGTGTCGTGATAAAGATGAGAATGGCCTGCGGGAAGCGCTTTTTCACCTGCAGGGCGCCCTGAACGTCAATATCGAGCAAAACGTCTTTCCCCTGATTCAGCATCCGCTCCAGATAAATCCGTGGCGTCCCGTAAGAATGCTGTGTGTGGACGCAAGCCCATTCCGCAAGCTCACCGCGCTGGCGCATCGCCTTAAACGCTGCCTCTGTCACGAAAAAATAGTCGCGGGCTTCTTTTTCACCGGGCCGAGGCATACGCGTCGTAGCCGAAATCGAGAAAACGAGATTTTTGCGGCGTTTGAGCAGCGTCCGGCACAGCGTACTTTTACCAGCCCCTGAGCCTGCCGAGATAACGATCAGAAGACCCTTTCGCTTCATGGGTTTGAAGCAGGGTCAGTTTGTGTAGGCGCAACTCGTTCCTGATGAGCCTTGGCTTGGATGAGCTCTCGTTGCAACCGATCAATTTGATCGCGCATCTGATCGAGCACCTCTTGCTGACTTTTCACTTTGCGGCTCATATCGAGCATCTGGCTTTTGGTTTCTTCCGTAATGTTTGAGGAATTTGCAGCTTTTCCGTTCAGATCTGAAATGGCTTTCTCGATGTCGCGTAACCGCCGTGACGCGCCCAGGTCATCAAGACTCGCTTGAATGGCCGCATTTTTGTCCTGCAGCGCGGATACTTCTTCAATAAGCGCCTTGAACTGAGTTTGAATGGAGGCCATTTCTTTCTTCAACGCTTTGGCCGAGCTCGCTGCTTGGCTAGAACCTGAGCTCGAGCTTCCTGAAGAGCTGGACGAATGCGTGGCATGAGCCTTTGTCGCGGGCCTCGCCGCACCTTCTTCAGCGCGCAGACGTTGTGTGGCCGAGATAAACCAACTGGCCACCAAAACGAATTTCATCGTCTTCTTAAACATCGTCAAAGCCTTTTTCATATCCGCCGGCCAGGGAGCGACAAAGCTGACCTTCTTCTTGGTGACGGGATGATTAATCTCCAATCGTTCCGCATGCAGAAGGGGTCGCATGATGCCAAACTCTTTTGCCCATTTGTCGGAGGCGCCATAGGTTCGGTCCCCGATGATGGGATGCCCGATGGCGGCGCAATGCACACGAATCTGATGTGTGCGTCCAGTCTTCGGATGTAAATTCAATTGAGAGACCTCCTTAAACGATTTCACGACCTCAAAAGACGTTTCCGACGGACGTCCCGCGCTAGAAACGGCCATGCGGCTCGGCACATCTTTGGATCGCCCGACCGGCGCGGTGATAATCCCGGTTACCGCTTCCGGAATTCCCTGAATAAAGGCCGCGTAGGATTTCTTCACGACGCGGTCTTGAAATTGCTTGCTGATATTGTTTTGCGCCGTCACGGTCTTGGCCACGAGCAAAACGCCTGTCGTGTCTTTATCCAACCGATGAACGACACCCAGCCGCGACGAGTCGGCAAAAAGTCCGGTGACCTTGGGACCCAAGTAACTTTCCAACCAGTCAACGAGGGTCGGCCCTTTATGGCTGGGTGCGGGATGAACGACCAAGTTCGCGGGTTTGTTTAAGACGAGAATCGATTTATCTTCGAAAAGAATGGTTGGAGTCGGCGGCTTTTTACCAATGAGGGATGTCCCTGACAACCGATCCGTGGCCCACCCTTTCCCCATGCCGCTTAATGTGGGGTCTTCGGGGGAGGCTTCCGGCTCAAGCGAAACAACATCAATCGTTTCGCCAGCGCGCACCCGGTAATTGGGGATTAAGTTGTGTCCGCCGCGCGTGACGCGCCCTTCGCGAATCCACTTTTGAAGGAAGGATCGCGAGTAATCTGGATACTGACGCGCGAGGATCAGATCGAGCCGTTTGCCATCTTGTTCCGATGTAATTTTAAGCGTGGGCATCATTTTTCGCCGTGACCTTGACCAGTAGAATACTCCCGGCAATTAAAATCGCCGCGAGCGCAATAATTTGAGAGGGGGCCAGACCGCCGTAGACGGGGCCTCGGTCGTCTCCGCGCAACGTTTCCATCGCAAACCGTAAGACGCCGTAAAGAAATACATAAAGCCAAAAAATATCCCCATGCGTTTCTCTTCGCCTTTGAAGCAACGACCACAACAGTATCGCAATTAAGAAATTTCCCGTCGACTCATAGAGCTGTACGGGATGAAGCTGAACGCCAAGAGGGGCGAGTGACGCCGGATCTTTGAATTTAACCCCCCACGGCATGGAGGTAGGCCGGCCATAGCAACAGCCCGCAAAAAAGCAGCCCCACCGCCCGATCGCCTGCCCCAGCGCGAGCGCAGGCGCTAAACAGTCGGCTACTTCGTCTACCGGATATCCTCGGTAGCGCGTGAAAACGATCCCAACAAGCGCGGCCAAAAGAAATCCACCATAAAAAACAAGTCCGCCCTCCCACACCTTAAAGCTTTCCCAAGGATGATCGCGAAAATAACTCAGGTTAACCAAAATATAAAAGATGCGTGCTCCCAGGAGGCCGCTCACGATGAGGAGCGCAACCAAATCGAGGAAAAACGCCTCGCCGATTTTGCGAACTCGAGCCACCTGACGAGCCAATTGGAGAGATGCGAGAAACGCCAAAGCGACCATCGCGCCGTAGGTACGAATCGTCAGGGGTCCCAGATGAAAGAGGATTGGAAACATTTAGCGCCGAATCTCCCCCCGATCCTTTTTGAGTAGCCCGATCATAATTCCGAGGGTTCCAACGGAAATGGCCGAATCCGCAATATTGAAAATCGGCCAGACGCGAAAATCTAGAAAATCGATAACCTGCCCAAAATGGATACGGTCCATCACATTGCCGATGGCTCCTCCCAAAACTAGCGCAATACCGAAAGCTCCAATGAAGCCCCCGCGTTCGGCTAGCCCCCGAGCGCTGTACAAAAGAACGCCTAAAATCAAAAAGGCCAAAAGAAGAAGGGCTTTGTTATTGCCTTGGAACATTCCGAAGGCTGTGCCCGTGTTTTGAACATAGGTGAGGAAAAACCACGACGTAATCCGCCGGCTTTCACCCAAATCGAAGTGGCGTCGAACCCAGACTTTCGACAAGCGGTCCAAAAGGAGCACCACGCCAGCGATGGAAAGAATGCCGCCGAATCGGATGGCATAAAGTTTTTCTTTGTACGTCATGTCTCTCATTTTTGGGTCTCCAAAGCCTCTGCACAGCGCCGACACACGTCTGGCCATTGAGGCATGGCTCCTAGGTCCGTTTTGTAAATCCAGCAGCGCGCGCATTTAGCTCCATCCGCTTTTTGAATTTCGATTTTAAGACCTTCAGGGGACAGTTCTTGCACGACATCCGCTTGGCTCACACCCAGAATCAGCGCCAGGTGCTTGTTATACCTGTTTAGCAAGAGTCCCATCTCGACAGTCTTCACGTGAATGCGCGCCTTGGCTTCACGCGGCGCTTTCACGACGCCAGCGACGCGGGCTTTTTCTAACTCTGCCAAAACCGATTCCCGCAATGCTAGCAGTGTTTTCCACTGATCCATCAAAAGCCCGTCCACGATGCTTGTGTCAACGGTAGGCATATCGGCCAGAGAAACAGATGCCGTGTGACCCAGGAATCTCCACGATTCGTCGGTCGTAAAACTGAGAACAGGAGCCAAAAGCCGCAGTAAGGCATCAACAATGCGGTGCAGAACGGTCTGCGCCGCTCGTCGGGACTTGGAATCGGCAATGTCACAATACAGACGATCTTTCACGACGTCCAGATAAAAACTTGAAAGCTCTGATCCGCAAAAGCTCACCAACCGTGAAGTAACGCGATGAAATTGATATGAATCGTACGCGGCAAGCGCGGCCCGAATTTCTTCTTCCAAGCGATTGAGTGCCCAGCAGTCAATCGGCGCGAGCTCCGTATACGGCACGGCATCACGAGCACTGTCGAAGTCGCTCAGATTATTTAGAAGATAGCGGAATGTGTTCCGCACTTTGCGGTAGCTGTCCGACAACCCTTTAAGAATTTCAGGAGAGAGTCGCACGTCGCTTCCGTAGTCACTCGAGGCAACCCATAAGCGTAGGACGTCAGCCCCGTATTGCTTAATAATCTCCTCAGGTGCAATGACGTTTCCGAGCGACTTCGACATTGGACGGCCGTTACCGTCCATCACAAAACCGTGCGTCAATACCGCTTTAAAAGGCGCCTGACCTTGAAGCGCCACCGAGGGAATAAGCGACACTTGAAACCATCCGCGGTGTTGATCGGATCCTTCTAAGTACATGTCGGCGGGATACGAGAGTTCCGGCCGCTGTTTCAAAACCGCCGCCCAAGAGACGCCGGATTCAAACCACACATCAAAAATATCGGGCATACCCTCACCCGGACTACGGCCGCCCTCTCCCTGCAGGGATCGGGTTTGGGGCGAGGGGATCTCCGTTCCCCACAGCCGTTGGCGCGATAAGCACCAGTCGGGCCGGCTTTCCACCATCCCTGTCATGCGATTGCGGCCGAACTCGGGATAGAACGTGACCTTCTTCAACTCTTCGAGGAGCTTTTCACGAAGCCCGTCTTTACCAATCCGCAAAAACCATTGCTCGGTAGCGCGGAAAATAACGGGTCGGTGACAGCGCCAGCAATGCGGATAGGAATGAGTGATCTCTTCGGTATGGAGAACTGAACCTTTCTGCTTTAGAAATTCGAGAATCAAGCCATTGGCTTTGAAGACATGAAGACCTTTCCATTCGGGAACCTCATCAGTAAAGCGGCCCTTATCGTCGACGGGCGAGTAGACATCCAAATCGTGAGAGATTCCCAATTGATAGTCTTCCATTCCATGCCCAGGAGCAATATGGACTATACCCGTTCCAGTGTCCATCGCCACAAAATTGGCCATTAGAACGGGGACATTCAAATTGGGAATCCAGGGATGCTGAGCAAAAGCTTCTTTAAACGTATGGCCCGGAGTTTCATCGAGCACGACTCCGGAAAAACCAGTCACTTTTTGGAAATCTTCTAAGCGCTTGGCCGCGAGAATGTATTTTTTCTTGGACCCGGTATCTTGAAAGAGCACATAAGGCTCATCAGGATGCATCGCAATCGCTTGATTGGCCGGAAGTGTCCAAGGCGTTGTCGTCCAGATGGCGTAGGAAACCGAATCGGTCGTCCAGAGAAGCGCCTTGTTCTCGTCCCCATGCCCTCCCGCGTCTTCATTGAAATTGGGCGGAGAATGCATGGGAAAAGCCACATACAGCGAAGGCCCGGGATCATTTTCATATTCCACTTCGGCCTCGGCCAAAGCCGTCTCGTCCGTCGTGCACCAATACACCGGCTTCTTTCCTCGATAAACATAGCCCAGCTTTTCCAACTCAAGGAAAGTATCCACGATCGCCTTCTTATAGGACTCGGCCATCGTCAAGTACGGATGCTCCCAATCGCCCAGTACGCCCATGCGTTTGAATTCTTCACGTTGGATGTCGACGAACTTTTGCGCAAAAGCGGCCGCCTGCTCGCGGAATGTCACGCGATTCACGGTATGTTTATCGGTCACTTTCAGCTCTTTCATCAACTGCAGTTCGATCGGCAGTCCATGACAATCCCAACCTGGAACGTAAGGCGCATAATACCCAGCCATCGTTTTGTAGCGAACAATAATGTCTTTGAGGATTTTGTTCAGCGCGTGGCCAAGATGGAGATGACCGTTCGCATAAGGGGGACCGTCGTGGAGAATAAATTGCTTTTTGCCTTTCTGTGATGCGCGCTGCGCCAAAGCCGTCTCATACACTTTTTCTTTCTCCCAAAGTTCAAG
>JAYWEN010000397.1:0-1947 GCA_043779245.1 Elusimicrobiota bacterium
CGCAAAATCGACTTCCGCAACACCATCATCATCATGACCTCAAACATCGGCTCGAACTGGATTCAGGATGAGAAGAAAGAAGACGAAATCAAAAAGCGCGTGCAGGAAGCGTTGCGTGCGCATTTCCGTCCGGAGTTTCTGAACCGAATTGATGAGATCGTCATTTTCAAAAGGCTCAGCGATTCTCAACTCTCCAAGATTGTGGATATTCAGCTCTCTCAAGTGGCGCGGCGTTTGGAAGGCAAAAAGATTACCCTTCGCTTATCCGACTTGGCCAAAGCGGCGGTAGCCAAAGAAGGCTACGATCCCGCATTTGGGGCTCGACCTCTGAAGCGGGCGCTCCAGCAGCTCCTGCTTGACCCGTTGGCCAAAAAGGTCATTGGTGGAGAAATTCAGGAAGGCGCGACCGTGACCGTCGACGTAGCCAAAAAAGGTGACAGTGGGCTCCTGACGTTCTCGACGAAATAACCTCGGCCCCATTGACTGATCGTCCAATATCGGGTAAATCTATGGGGATGATTACCAGGGTGGGGATTATTGGGATTTCTTTAGGGGCAGTCGTTTGTCTGGTGCTACCGGCGCAAGCCGCCAAGCGCCAACATCGCCCATGGTTCAGCCATTCCGAAAGGTCGTCATCAATCCCAGCAGAGTCCAGCCCAGACACAATAACTTCTCCCATAGTCCCCAGAAATGATGAGAAGGTTTCTCCCTCTCCAGTCGATGATGTCGGGAACGCTCAAACCTACGGAGACGAAAAAGGCGAGCGCGTCGTGAGCCGAGCGCTTCACTATAAAGGAACCCGCTACAAATTTGGCGGTACGAGTAAACGGGGAGTAGACTGCTCAGGGCTAGTGACGCGTGTTTGGGAGGATTTGAAGTTAAAGAAGATTCCGCGTGCAAGTTCGGCGCTTTATAGCACGGGGAAACCCATTCATTTGGCGGAACTACGTCCTGGCGATCTCGTCTTTTTTAAAAATACTTATAGGCATGGGATTTCGCACGTGGGAGTATACACAGGCAACAACAAATTTGTTCACGCGGCAGGACGATCTAAAGGCGTGACGATCACCAAGCTCTCCGATCCTTACTACCAACTGCACTACGCCGGAGCCCGCCGACTCTACTAGCTCGGCGAGCACCGACTTCCTTAATAAATTAACCTTTCTTTTTTTCGAGTTCCGCTTTCACCGTCTCTTGCAGTTGGGGGAATCCGACCTGCATTCCGTTGACAAAGAATGTCGGTGTGCCTCGAACGCCAATGCGAGACCCTTCGGCGATGTCGGTCTGAATCGACGCGTCGTATTTCTTAGAAGTAACGCATTTATTGAACTTCGACTCGTTGATGCCGATCTCTTTGGCATAACGAACAAAGTCCTGATCGGAGAGCTCTTGCTTTTCGAAGAGTTTGTCGCGCATTTCCCAATATTTCCCTTGTTCTTTCGCACACAACGCCGCATTGGACGCCGGGTTCGCGCGTGGATGCATCGGGAGAGGGAAACTTCGAGCCACAATTTTCACCTTGTCTCCATACATCTGCTCCACGGCTTTCATGCTGTCTTGTGATTTTCGGCACCAGGGGCATTGGAAGTCAGTGAATTCCACGATGGTGACCGGTGCATTCGCGGGGCCCTTCACGGGATTATCTTTTGTGTAGGTGACCTCGATATGCGGGGCTTCAGGCTTTGTGAAAAAGACTTCCATCGGCATTTTTTGCGACAGCATTTGAAAGACTTCTGTTTCTTTTTGGGCGCGGCGTTGTTGGGTCAAATACTGCCGGGCTTGCTCTTTCATCTGCGTGTATTGCGCTGTCGTGGGAGGTGTCGTTGTTCCTTGCTGGGCAAATCGTGGAGCCCATTGATCCACTTCTTGCTGAGTCGGAGGCGTCACCTTGGAATCGATTTCCTTGGTCTGCCAGGCGGTCAGATTGAGCTTCGCGTCTTTGGCGGC
>JAYWEN010000398.1:0-4817 GCA_043779245.1 Elusimicrobiota bacterium
AAGGATGTGGGTTTTGGCGAATCGGGGGCCTGCATAGCGACTTGAAGCAACCGATGCTTAGGAGTGATCTGTGAACGGATTTTGGCGTGTGGCGCTAAATGATCAAGTTCTTGACGAGTTGTTAATTTCAGGAGGCAGGGTGATAAAACGAAGGTATCGGTCAGAAAGAGAAGTAGTACGTCGTTGGAGCACTCCGCCGCTTGTCATAGTCACCGACAGGGCTTGTCTCTCCACGCTTATGAGTCCAAGATTGTGAAGCTGATCTATGAGCACAGGGATATGGTCTCCGGGAATTCCGGGCAAAGCAGGTTCTAGAAAAGCAGTAAAACTGGAGCTAAACCCTGCTTCCGCGATCGATTTGGCCAAAATTGCGTTTTGCCGTGATGCCCCCTCCGGATCAGCAAGGACAAGTAGCAATCGGATGTGATCACCAGTGAGATTTTCTGTGATTTTTATGAAAAACTCCGCTTCAGGATTTTCTACTTCGCTGACAGCCTCATTCAAAATGATCGCTCTGAATGCATTCAACTTAGCTACATGTTTTTCGATTAGAGCGTGGCGCATCGCTTTTATCAACGTGACGTGAAAAGACTCCGAGCGAACCTTGGCATCTTGCACTTTTATCTGTAGACGCTGCAGATCATCAGCCAATTGGTTGAGCAAGACCGATTTGCGTTGCTCTAGCGTGCTTGGAATGTAAGACTGCATTAGGCTGGCTACAATCCCGCCGCCTGTGGGAATTGCCGACAACGCTGCCTCCGTCAAGGCCACAATATGATCGACAGCCCCACGCTTATCTGAAAGTTTTTCATTCACGGTAGTTACCCCTAAGCATTCCACATTTTACCACCACATTCGCCCATTCGAAGACCATCACTTTTTCCATGGAATCTGCATGTCAATTCATGTAGTAAAGATGATATGGAAATGCGGATCTTTTCAGAGCGAGGAGCATATCGAACAACGTATTTGGCATTTATTGATATTTTGGGTTTCAAAAACGTCCTTTATTCAAATTGCCTAAAAAGTCCTAATTATCTTTTGCGAATCTTATCTGCTGCCGACTCTGCTGTCAGGAGAGATGAGTGGCACGGCATTCACAAGATGTTCCTTTCTGATTCCATTGTTTTGTGGACTCACGATCGATTTGCAATTCCATTTTTGATTGAAAATTGCGAAACGGTACAGGAGCGACTATTTATAGAAGGGCATCTCGTTCGAGGTGCAATTGTGAAAGATAATCATTACAGCGGCGACATAGAGTCATATAACACACGGCTAGACAAGCGGTTATCTTTCCCGAATCACGTCATCGTCAGCCCCGCAATGACAAAAGCCTTTCAGGCCGAGGAACATTTTGAAGAACCTTTCATCAAGGCTGAGGGCGCTGTTTTGAATGACGTACCGAAGAAATTGCGATCAGTGAGCGCCCGTAAAAAACATTATCAACCTAGAAAGTTCTATGACGGGAGAGACTACTGCGGCCACTTCACTTATCTCTTTCAGCTAGTTAAATCCAAAAATAAACCGTGGAAAAGAGAATTAATTAAAGAATTTCGACGAGTAATGGATTTAAGAGATATGGTACAAGCCAATCTCCATAAGCTCAAAGGTCGCGCTCGTGAGAAGTGGAAATTTGTTGGACGGAGATTCAATAGCTTTTCCGCACAAATAAATGCGACCTCAACCGATAAAAGATTTTTTATTCCACAAATAACTCTACCAAACGACTGATCGGATTACTGATCGGCTCTACAACTCGGTCCGGCTAAGGAGGGCGAAGTGTGGCTAAAAGGTCAAAATAAAGAGGACTTAGAAGAACGAAACAGGTCTAAATGTAGATAGGATTGTGAATCTTCCCCGACGAGCTACCAGCCTTTTTTAGACCATGCAAATCGCTTCTTAAAGTAGACATGATTCGTGCGAGCAGCCATTTCAGAAAATCAATACTGATCGGATTACTGATCGGCTCAATTTCAAAATGACGTCGTGATGGATTCACACAGAAGAGGTCGCAGAATCATTCTACGACGAAGAATAGAAATTTTGGTGCGAGACCGATTTCTCATGGTTTGCATAGATTCGATACTACAGGCTACCAGGCATTCCGTCGGAGGCGGATCTGATGCGGGCTACCAGTCTCTCGTTTGTGTTATCGGACTTTGTTTCGAGGATGCAGCTCACATGGAAGGCGATGGATATAAAGCCCCACACTTGATTGGCGATTGAGGTGTGCGCTCCCCGCTGATTTGAGATGCATCGAAAAATTGCACGCATCAGACGCCAGGTGCTCGTAAATGAGATCAGCTAAAAACTTTAACGCTTTTTTATCCCCTTCAAGCAAAGCATAGGTTTCCTTTGGGTCATCATGGGTGGTAAATGTGCGAACAGTTAATTTTGAATCAGAACGAGAATGATTTTCTAAAAGTTTCTCAAAACTTCGTTTCATTTTTAATATCTCCTCCCGGTCTTGCCATTGGACCACACTTGCCGGTCACGCCTGTTCTTTTCAAATGCGTGCTGGTCTTTATAGATTTCCCAATGATCTCCTCCGTGGGCTTGTTTGTCAGGCACCCATACTTCTCCCGTTTCGGTATTCACTTTGCCGCTCTTTCCTTTTAATGACCGGAATTTTTCTGGATTGGAAAGAGGTGTTTCTTCAGGTTCTGACGTTTCCTTAGCACCATGTGTAAAAGGAGGTGCAACTTCGCCGGGAGGAATTGGGTCTCCTGGAGTTTTGACTTCCGGTTCTGATACAGGTGTTACATAGGGTCCGTCCCCAATGCGCGGCGGAATCGAATCTCCAGTGGAAGATGGCTCAGGCTTGGCGACTGGCGTAATCAGCGGTTTGATTTCCTGCTCTAGTGCATCCATTTTATTGAGCGTGTCGCTCTCTTCTTGAGAAGGTTCGGGGGGAAGCAAAGCCTGTCGTTGGACGTCCGCTCGCGCAGGGTTTAAATAATATTTAGAGAGATCCAGATAGAACGGAAAACTAGCTGGATTAAAGAACGTGGTGACCATATGGAACCCTGCATATTCGCTCGTAGCAAAGAGTGGGTCTTTTTCAATAACCTGGGGTTCAGCTTTATGGGGGATCGGTAAAGACGAATGACTATTGAGCAGATTTTTAATCTCCTCGGTATAGTCGCGATAAGTTCTAGTTGCTTGTGTTGAAACCTGGCCGACGGAGGTGTCCATGGCCATTTGCTTAGCTTTCTTGAGCAGAGAATTCTTGAGATCAGAAAAGGACAGTTTGTAAGAAGCGTTTGGATCAATCTCGCGAAGAATCTTCTGATTTTCGGGAGGGTAGTCTGTATAAGGAACTTTTTGCTGCAAATTCCATAGTAGTCCCTGAATGGGTGCGTCGCGGTGTGAATTTGCATAAAGCAGGAGTTGACTATAGTAGGGAATCCCTGGATCATCCTTGATCCAATACAGATATTCATCCCGATCCGCGACGTGCCGTTCCAAATTCAGGCAGAACCACCGGAGAGGCATCTTGACTTGTGTATTGCCTGGAATCGTGAGTTTTAAGTTGGACCCCAAAATCTGACTGCGTTGCCTCAAAGCAGCTAGATTGCTGGCAAATTCATCATAGAGCAAACGAGTTTTGGGCGCGAGAGGTGCTTTAGATTTATGTGAATGAAGTGCTTGAAGAAGTGCGTCGGCATTTTCTTGTATTGCGGAGCAGTTCGGAGTGTCTGTGAGATCTATGACGTGGGGTGTATTCTGTTGGATTTCGTCCCAGGATGGCGCTCCGATGGGATCCTTTGCACGCGGCAAACTGGAACACCCATTCAAAAATAAAACGAAGGAAGCGAAGAGAACTACTGCGCGTTTCAAGGGACCAGTATCTGAAGAAATAAATTAAGCGGCCAAGGCGTGCCTGGCGCGACGACCGGTTTCCTTGGCTTTGACCTGAATAACCAGGCCGGCAGCATCCAGGATCTTCAAGAAGTTTGAAAGCCCGGGATTTCCGTTCTTTGAAAGCATTCGAGAAACACTTTCTCGCGCCATATGCAGAACCGCGGCAATGTCGCTGATCCCGTGAGCACGGGCCACATTGCGCACCGCTTTGAGGACCTGTTGTGGATCGTTACCTTCAATGGCTACGTTCAAATAGGCCGCCGCCTGCTCGGCATCTTTGAGCATTTCATTCAGATGATCTTCATCGGGAACCGCTGGGGGTAATTTTTTCATTTTCTCCTCCCGTTCGTTATTCCTTTTCGACGGGACCTGCCGCGTTGAACTCATCCGCGGCGGGTCCGGTAATCTTGCCAATACTCTTGGGCTAACCGAATATCTTTGTCTTGAGTTTTCTTATCGCCGCCACAGAGTAAAATGATCAATTCGTCGCCATCTTGACCTAGATAAACCCGGTAGCCAGGTCCAAAATCTTCTTTCAACTCTACGAGACCGCCACCGAGAACCCTATGTTTTCCCAGATTGCCTTCCTCTGCGCGGTCTATACGGGTACGAATACGGGCCTTGACGATCTTGTCCTTGAAAGCATCGAACCATTCTCGGTATGGGATCTTTCCCGTTGCCGTCTGGTAATGGAGGATCTTCTTGGGCACACTTAATCGTAACACATATGTTACGGACGTTCAAGGTGCGAATTGGGAGATTGTGCTGATCGGAATACTGATCGGTGCTACAACTTGCAGTAGCCAGGAAGGGATAAATACGGCCAAAATGGCAAACTAAACACAGACAAGAAGTGTATAGGAAAAATAAAGCGTGTTCATGGGGAGATTCTACAAAGGATTTTTAGCCACGACATCGTTAGCCGGTCTGCCTACCTTCGGCACGATCGG
>JAYWEN010000399.1:0-2469 GCA_043779245.1 Elusimicrobiota bacterium
CTTGTTTCGACCGCCGGCGGTGAGGTCGTGGAAACCTATATTCAAAAAAAAGACCGGCCGGATTCAGCCACGTTTGTGGGAAAAGGAAAGACCACCGAGTTGTCGGAGCGCTGCCACAAACTCAATATCCACACGCTCGTCTTCGATGATGAATTAAAACCCGTACAGCAACGCAATTTGGAAGAGATCACGGGAGCCAAGGTGATCGACCGAACCCGTTTAATTCTCGACATTTTTGCCCAGCGTGCGCGTACACGCGAAGGCATCCTCCAAGTCGAACTCGCCCAAATAAAATACATGCTTCCTCGTATTACCGAAAAGTTTGGGACCTTTGAACAACAGACCGGTGGTATTGGAACCCGGGGTCCTGGAGAACGGAAACTCGAAGTCGATAAGCGCCGCATCCGCGACCGCATGGTAATGCTGGAAAAACAACTCGAGAAAGTTAAAAGTGAACGAGAGTTACAGCGATCGGTGCGGCGCAGCGTTCCGGTCCCCCAAGTGGCTCTAGTCGGATACACCAACGCAGGCAAATCCACACTTTTGAATGCTCTCCTAAAGAAAAGCGCCGGTGCTCCGAAAGCTGAAAGCCATCAGGTCTATGCGGATGACAAACTCTTTGCCACGCTGGATCCAACCACCCGGCGGATTCAGCTGCCTTCCAAGCGCACGATTCTTTTTACCGACACCGTCGGTTTTATCCGCAAGCTTCCTACAGAACTTGTGGCGGCTTTTCGCGCGACCTTGGAAGAAACGGCAACCGCTGACCTTTTGGTTCACGTGATTGATGCGTCTGATCCGGACTGGCCTCAACATCAAAAAACGGTTCTAGAAATCTTAAAGGAATTGTCCATGGATCAATTGCCGCGACTGACGGCATTTAATAAAATGGACCGCCTTTCTCCGTCACAAAAGCGTGCCTTGTCGCAGAACGAAGGAATTTTTATATCCGCCGGAACGGGAGATCGGATTGACGTGCTTTTAATGGCCATCGAAAACAAGATGGCGGACCAATGGGTGGAAAAAGATATTTTTGTTCCCTATACCGACCATGCGAGGATGGCACTCATTCATGAACATGCTGAAATTTTGGACCAAAAAACGGCCGAGGGAGGCCTGCAGCTCCGGATCCGATCTCACCCAACGACCTTCGCTCAAGTTCTCCATTCCCCTTCAAAAAAAGCGCCATGACGTTTCGAACTCGTAAGAATCGCGCCTCCTCGGGTTCCAGCGCCGCCGTGACGAAGGCGGGCTCCATGACGCTAGCGAGCAAGATTACGGTTTTGCGAATTATGGCGATACCGTTTTTCGTGATCGCCCTAACCGAAAATCACCTACTCATGGCGCAGATTATTTTCTCGGCCTCCGTTTTTAGCGACGCCCTCGATGGCGCCATCGCACGGCTGCGCGGCGAGCGAACGCCCCTCGGCGCCTTTCTCGATCCTTTGGCGGACAAACTGCTTTTGGTCGTCACCTATATCGTATTCAGCTATCTGCATTGGATCCCGCTGTGGGTATTCATCGCTGTGGTCTCACGTGATCTCATCATCATCCTGGGATGGTCCGTCGTTTATATCTTGACTCACAATTCGAAGATCGAGCCGCGGCCTCTGGGCAAGGTGACGACGGTTCTCCAAATGGGCGTGGCGATCGCCCGCTTATTTAATTTTAACGCGTTGCTGTACCAGAACCTCCTCTATTTGATGATCGCCGGCACGATTCTTTCGGCGATGGATTACGTATGGATCGGAAATAAGCGCTTAGGGGCGCTTGAGTGACTCTTTCACAATGGGCATTGATCCTCGGCTCCTACATGCTGGGATCGATACCAACAGGCTACTGGCTCTGCCGGACCTGGAAAGGTGTCGACATCCGAACCCAAGGATCGGGTAATGTTGGCGCTACAAATGTGGCGAGAGTGCTGGGCATCAAAGCGGGAGTACTCACCTACTGCATTGATTTCACAAAAGGCATGATTCCCGTCGTTATTGCACAGCATCTATTCGGAGCCGATTCGCTTTGGCCCATTGCGGCAGGACTGAGCGCAATTATCGGACACACGCTTTCCGTGTTCGTTCGGTTTAAAGGGGGCAAAGGAGTAGCGACTTCGTCTGGCGTTTTCGCCGCGCTTTTACTTATCCCTTTCGCGATCGGCATCACAGTTTTTAGTCTTGTCACGGTTTTCAGCCGATACGTATCGCTCGGGTCTCTCGCCGGCGCTTTGACCATCGTGGTGAGTACATTCGCTCTCTCGTATCCGCGCCCACTGTGTTGGACGACGGTGACGGTCGCACTCTTTGTTTTCTGGACGCATCGCGCAAACATCCAACGTCTCATAAACGGAACGGAGTCTCAAATCCAATGGCGAAAAAAAGAAGTCTAGCCGCATCTCGCAAAGAGAAGGTCGTCGTGTTGGGCGCAGGGTCCTGGGGTGCCACCCTGGCAGGCTTGGTCGCGCGCAACGGGCAC
>JAYWEN010000400.1:0-2968 GCA_043779245.1 Elusimicrobiota bacterium
CATTTTTTTACGGCAGGGCTAAATATTAGGAGTAGAAATAAAACCTATGAAACTATCTTTAAAATTCATTATCGGAGCTGTCTTCGCATGCCTACTGTCGTCCCGTGCAGGTGCTGCAATCCAAGGCCAGACAGCACCGATCGGACGCGATCGGACATACGAACAAAATCTTCGTTGGGAAAACAGTGCAGACAAAACGATTACTCCAGCCAAAGTCATTCGCTATATGCTGAGCCTGCGTGGCCGAACCCTATCGGCACCGAGCTCCACAGAATTCCAACCCAAAGTAGACGCCAACAATTCACAGCTTCGCGTCGTTGGCGAAATCGCTTACAAGTTTTAAATTCCCAATCTGAGTTCTTCAGCTTTTAAACGCCAGAAATCCGCTTTCCACCAATGCCCATTCACATGTTCCCAATACGCAAGGTTTTTACAAGCCGCATAGCGCAACGACTGTGAAGGATGATTCACGAGCACCTTAAAATATTCTTCCTCAGCCAATGGGGTTTCCCCCAGAGTTTCAGCAAATGCAGCATGCGCAAAGGCATTTTGTGGTTCGACAGAAACAGCATGCGCCCATAGTGTTGAATCTGACACCCACACGGGAACAGTGGCGTTGGCCATCAGTCCGAGCGCCGCGATCCAGGCGCAGACCGCTTGGCGGGCCCAAGGAACGGCCTGAGCCAACCAGCCGATGGCCAGTGCAAAACCCATCACAGGGATGTAGAGAAACCGATCGGCCACAAACGGAACAATCGGAATGAGATGAAGAACAGGGATCAGCATGATCAGAATCCACCCCAAAGGAATCGCCAAGACATTTCGGCGGAAGATCGCCACACCCAAAACCCCGAGATAAGAAAGATCAATCACAAGAAACACAAGGAATCGGGTGGGCTCAAACATCGGAGTGCTGTAGGTCACCGTCAAACTCACAGGCAGGAGTAACGTCTTCAAATAAATTGGGAAAGCCATAATCCCCAAATACCCTTGAGTTAGGACAGTCGGATGCGTGGAAGCGATCGAAGACCATTGGCCCAAGACATGCCCGCGAAGCATCCAATACAGAATCGCCATGACAACCCAAGAAAAGAGAAGACTGGAATGACGTTTCTGATCGATCAAAATCGCGAGCACCGGAAGTAGCACGGCCGTTTCTTTAGAGAAGAGAGCCACGGCATAACACAGCAAGCCCGCCGCGATCCACATTTTCGAAAGTGGCTTCTTTTTTAAATAGATCGCAAGCGCACTGAGACACCCTAGAGCACACAGCAATGTGGACCGTTGCGTAACCCACGCGACGGCTTCGATTTGAACTGGATGCACGAGAAACACCGCCGCGACCACAAGTGTGCCCCACAGATTGTTCAGCCACTGTTTGGAGATCCAAACCAAAAGACATGCGTTCAGAAGATGGAGAAGAATATTAATCAGGTGATAGCCACGCGGGGAAAGATGCCAGACATGAAAATCGAGCGCCAGCGACAAGGTGGAAAGGGGACGATAGATATCGCGCGCCATTCCAGACCCGGAAAACGCGACGCTGTCAGCATCGAGGAAAAAAGATTTCAGAGAAAAGGATTGAAGGGCAGGATTCCGGACAACCGTCCAAAGATCGTCATACACAAACCCAGCATGCCAAAGAGAACGATACACAATGGCACTCATCACAAAAAGCAGCGCCATTCCAACAGTCACGTTGCGAGCCATTACTTTCATGTTTAGTTATGATGATGCCATGAAATCGTCTTGGATTCCCGTCAGCGCCTTACTCATTTTCTTTTTTGGGGCTGCGCTCGGAGCCGCGTGGCACGACGCTCCCACGTATGACGAAGCGATGCATCTCGTCGCCGGATATAATTATTGGAAAACTGGCACATACGTTAGAGATCCATATCATCCGCCGATCGCGCGCCTAATCCAATCCGCGCCCCTTTTAGTCTGGAATCTCGTGATCGGCGCACAACCCCCGTCTGTTCAGCCGAAAAATTTTGGCGATCTGTTTATGTTTCATAACAGTCAACCCGCGAGGCGAATTCTCTTCGTTGGACGACTGATGACGATTCTCATGACCCTAGGTGCGGGCCTTATTTTATGGCGCTGGACGGGTCGCGCGTTAGGACGACCGGCAGCTTGGGCGACGCTCCTGGCCTTCGTCAGCTGCCCAGCCATTTTAGCGCATGGACACTTGTGCACCACCGACGCACCTCTCACGCTATTCTACACAGGCGCTCTTTTCTCTCTGTGGAGTTTTACGGAACGTCCCACAACCACAAAAGCCTTTTTCGCTGGGCTACTCTGCATGGCTTCCGTCCTGACAAAATTTTCAGGACTCATACTCTTTCCGACAACTTTTTTGGTGGTAGGTCTATCCTGGCGTCACCGGCCCTTTCCGAAGCCCCGCTGGCCTGTGTGGGTCTTGGCGTATTTAGCGGCGGCGATCTTGTGCATCTTTACCGTTTATCGACCGCAGGAATGGTGGGTGCTCCTGGACGGCATGGGACGATTGCAGACGCTTATGATGGGAGGTCGCGAAGCGTTTCTTTGCGGACGCTACAGCGAACAGGGTTGGCGTTATTACTTTCTTGTTGCCTTCCTTTTAAAAAGCGCCTTGCCTTTTATTCTTGTCACCCTCGCGGGATTCGTTCATTGGAGACGATGCGCGAATAGACGATTTTTAGCTATATGGATTTATGCTCCGGTGCTTCTTTACTTTATTGCGGCGTCGATGAGTCGGGCACAAATCGGTATTCGCCATATTCTGCCGATTTACGTCTTATTGTGCGTTCCGACTGGAGATCTTCTTCAGCATCTTTGGCAAGCCGACTCGCGATACCGATTACTCGGCGGTCTCCTAGGATCATGGCTTCTCCTCGATGCTTGTCTTGTGTTTCCATACTACATCTCCGCGTTCAATGAATTAATCCCGCCAGATCAAGCACTAAGCTATTTGTCTGACTCCAATCTT
>JAYWEN010000401.1:0-4267 GCA_043779245.1 Elusimicrobiota bacterium
TCTCCTTGCTGCAGCAACTCCGCACCCTCAATAATCCCAGGCCCTTTTCCGATACGTTTCATTGCGCTTGCTTCTTGAATCAAGTGACCAATACCTGAATCCCTCCTATCCAACTTCGGGATTTTGATAACGACTTTCTTGTTCTGCGCGTTTTTATCTACTGCAAGAATGACTTCGGAGTAGCCTCCTGTTCCTATGTATCCGATAGGTGTAAATCGATCCGGGAACTCTTTGCCGAAATGTATTGGATGTTCCGAAAGCGGCTGCACCCAGTCCGGCATTTCTCGAAGAACAGAATCATATGGGGATGGCACCTCATTCTGGGAAATGAATGGCCTATGCCAGCTTAGCGAATGGTCAGACTCCATTGACATGCTTTCTTGCCCCGTGACAGACAACGCAACAATTTTATTTGGCTGGGAGCGTAGAACGAAATCGTCAAACCCCTTCAACGCATTGATGGGAAGCCACCTGTTTTGTGCGGGTACGAGGTTGATTTTCCCAATATCAAATGGTTTTGAAACAAGGATCTCATCGCGATTTTTCAAGCCGAGATTTTGAGCGGCGGGCAGATCGATAAGATATCCATGCTCTCGAATAAGAGGAACAAGTTTTTCGGCTCTTCCCAGCTCAAAAAATAGATTGGTCGTAAGAATATGTCCCTTTTTGTATAGGTCATACAGCTCCTGAATGGTTTCTCCGCTTTGGCCTACCCTATCTGTCATCTTGATTTTTGCACCGAGGTGTTTACTCTCAACGATATGCATGAGAGCGGCAAACCGATGAGTTCCTTCATGAAGTAGAAAGTAGGGGCCAGGTTCGACATGAGAATAGGGACCGTGATCCAAAACGTTTTCCGGCGGCGCCGTTGGGTAAGACCCCTGCTGGGGCGCTACAGGAGGTACGACCTTGCTCATGGGTAATGAGAAACCTAGGGGCAGTCTCGGATAACCGTCCCCGTTCACGCCATTCTCACTCAGGTCCATCAGAGAACCATCCGATAGTCTCAAATAACGCATAGTCCATACGTGCCATCCCCCTGGAGGTTCCATTCGGCCTCGTTCGTTACCGGGAGGGTGAGTAATAACTCCGATTTCATTCAAGAATTGGCGCATATCTGGATAATAATCTGCGTAAACATCTTCTTTAACAGAGAGCGGCACCGGCTTAGAAAAAGCTTCGTCAATATGCGCTAAGGACCCTGCATCCCCAGGAGTTAGAAGCAATCCCACTTGATCCGCCTTGCGCTCTACGGCTTGAAACCGTTCCGAAATCTCCAGTGCCAAAATATGGTCTTGCTTGCCTATAAACTTAGTCTTTAGGAATCGGAATAACCTGCCGTTTAAAGCTCCCTGATCAAAAAACATGGTCAGTGAAGAATCGAACTCTTTCATAGCCGCTGCTAACTCTTTTCCCCGAATCCATTGGGAAACGTTTGTTAGATCTGCGCCGAAGAGAATATGAGAATACTCGTGCATAAGAACCCACTGAAGGGACCGATCCGACAACGAACCGGCGTAGGACGCATTCATTTGAACCTCATGGTTACCATCGTTGCTTTGCGCTTTTGCCCGAAATCGAAAACTGTCACTAGCCTGAATACCGGTTTCGGAGAGAATCTGAATCACCCGCTCCAAAGTGAGTGGAACGGATTCGATTTTCATTTCTTGCGCGATCCGAGATCGGAATGAATTGACCTCAACTAACCACCGGTCATCAGTTTTCATTGCCTCTATGAGGTTCTCCCTCGCTTTAGAAAGCCTCTGGGTCTGATGATTTGATGCTGGCGAGTCATTCGTCTCAGGCCCCGAGGGAGATTGCATCGCCCCTCGGACTTTGGCGGCATAGGGATTTTCCTTGGCGTAGGTCGCTTGAGCTTCTTTCAAGTGCGCAAAGGGAACCCAGTGGCGGGTGACTAAGAGTAGCAAGAGGTATTGCCCCACGCTCGCGAATACATGATTGACTATCCAGGATATTGCAGGGTTTAGTCCCCCCAAATGAATAAGGCTCAACAGGTCAGTCACGATATTTGGATTCGCGTTCAAAGCTAGCCCTATCGCCGCCCACATCGCGCCAATTGGGATGTAAACCTGCCGATTCTCTGTTCCTTTCCACGTATAAAAAATGGCAAGCGGGAACATGAGCATCATTGCGTAGGGGCCAGCGGCATACGAGGCGGGAATCGCTGAGGCTAAAAGAATTCTCCCGATAAACTTCGACTCGCCGGGCCGCGGCAGGAAGTCGTTGCGAATGAAAAGGGACCAGAGATCGTCAAGTGTATGAGGCACTAATAGCAGCACATAGTTTTTGAATTCTACCGCCAAGGCTTTAAAGTCTTTCAAAAACCAAGCGCGGCTCATCATGGCTCGGGCGTGGGCCTGGTCCTCCGGAAAGCCCGCTTCCTGCAGGCCGACTTCGACGTGCTCGTGATAAAGATCGCCTAAGACGCTGGATGGGATCTCTTCTTTTCCGTCAGCTTCTTTTAGGATTCGGTCGCGATCGATGAGGATGTGGATTTCATCTTCTCCCTGGATTAACAGGCCGCCGAGCTTATGGAAATCGTGCAACCCTAGAGTTTCATGATCGGTGAGCACAATACGCCGACGCAGCTTTTCCTTTTCCGCAGAAGAGATCGGAAGCTTCTCAACCGCTCGCTCAATGGCCGCATGATCTTCCTCCGACATCGCCTCTCTTGCCGTGTTCGTCTTCGCTTCAACATCGATTTGTTCAGCTTCAACCTGAGCCCGCAGATCCGCCAAAGCTGCTTTGTCATGGTGCATGGCACCGAGGATTTTTAGCGGAGGTACTGACGCTGCCCCATTGATCAATCGAGGGTTTTCCCCAAGAAGCCCTGTTTCAACCTCATACACCAAGCCATTTATTTTGAATCGAATTAAGTAGCCCTTCTCAGGAAGGTAATCGCTGGATCTGTAAGCAAGCTGATCCGCAGAAATATTCAACTGACTCGTAAGTAAGTCTTGTGCGGCTTTATAGGCCCCGAAAATCTTCAGCCGATTTTCTTCCGCCATCGGCTCGTTGGGCGCGATGCCACGCAACATTTGAATCGCGAACCAATGCGTGCTATTGGCGGCCTGTTGCCAACCGTCTTTTTCATAAACTCTCACATTTTCAAGCAGACAGAGCCCTTCATCTCGAGCCAAATCGGTCATCCCTTGAGCCGCATGATTATGATGCCCGGCCTCATGAACCAAACTACCGCGAATCTGAGTAAAAGGAGGAAGTCCGTTATGAATCATGTTATCGCGTTGCAAAAAGATGTACCCAGGTCGACTGTCTTTATAAATGATCGCCATGGCCACCGGAGGGAGATAATCAGAGACGATGATTCGGACATTCTGGTTTTTCAACCAATCAGGAGCCCACGTTTGGAGATCGGCGATGGCGCGCGCCACAAGTTCTTTGTCCTCATTCGTGTTGGCGCCAGAAAGTATGCGCTTAGCCGTAAAGCCATTCAATTTGAACCACTGATGCATGTCTGGTTGGAAGTCGTACTCATCAAGTTCTTTCTGTGTAAATCGTGACGTATTCATCAGACGTTGGGTCAGGGCACGAGCCGAGGATAAAGTCGGGCTTATTTTGGATGTCTCCTGAGCTGCTGCAGGGACTGGAGATGAACCGGCCAATAGAACCAAGAATCCTGCCATCGCGGCATGAGCCAAGATCCGAGGCTGCAACATTGCCTTGCGTATCACGGGGCTTGAGGCAACGACGCTTAAGCCGATCGCCCCCATCGCTTCGACTACAGCGGCGGTATGCGCCCATGGCGAAAAATGCTTTACGAAATCAGCAAGATTAGAGAAGTCGGAAGGTTGGCCCATTCCATGTGCCCACACGGAATAAAGTACGGCGAAACTGACACCTGCCAGAATTTTTCCATAGAGTCCTGGAGTAAGACTTTTATCCGCCGCATGATTAAAACGAGCAATCTTAGAAAAGACATCCCTCTTATTTTCAAAATGGACCGACACCTCTTTGATCGTCAGCCAGTTTCCATTTAATCGTTTTACGTACAGGTCGTGATCAGACTCTGTGAGGTGCTCGACCGTTGGAGAGATCACCACATAGCTCACGTTTTTCTCGCGCAACATTTGGGTGAGCATGGCGGTGTGGAAGCCGCCCGCGACGAGAACCGCTACACGGCTGGGGTCAGGAAACTGTGTCATAACGCCGTCATCCCCGCGGATTGTTAGCGCCCGGACACTCTTCGAGTGTCTGGGCAGCCCGTTGGCTGTTCGGGCGGGGATCC
>JAYWEN010000402.1:0-3864 GCA_043779245.1 Elusimicrobiota bacterium
GTTGCTTGCGAACAATCCAAAGTTCCTGAGGCCGCCACACTCGACATCTGCCGGTTCTCGTGATGGACACCGCGTCCCCACCGATGCATCTGCTTATAGGTGACGCGGGCCTTTTCCTGCACAAAGAGTTCCACGGCGCTCACGGCTAAAGCCGGCTGATCCCAGTCAATCGACTGAAAATCATCCATGAAAGTGACTGAACTGCCTTTCTCAGCAATCAAAAGTGTTCGAGGAAAAACGGCTGAGCCGGGAGTCGTCATCCAATAGCACGTGTGAAACGGAAGAAGAACGGCCACATGCTTTGGCACATAAATCAGCGTTCCACCACTCCAAAACGCCGTGCTCAAGGCCGAAAAACGATCTTCACATTTTACCTGCTGTCCAAAGTAACGTTTGGCCATATCCGAATGTTCCCGCAAGGCGGTGCTTAAATCCATGAATAGAACGCCTTTTTTTGAAGAGTCTTTCGTAATGGATCGCGAGAGTACCGTCGAATCACGTTGCACGATCAGACCTTCTTCATCCCCACGTTCCTCAACGACGTGTTTTAGATCGCGCGGCCACTGATGACTGGGGACAGAGAGTTTCGACGCCTGGACGAAGGCCTGAATGGAATCGAGCGCAATCGGTGACGGCCCCTCCGCGGACAAACTCTCATAGGTTTTCCAAGCCTCGAGCCGAAGGTCCGTCATCCACGCCGGCTCAGCTTTTGTTTTGGCAATTTTCTCGATCGTATCGCGATGAATGGAATGTTTAAGGGCCATCACGTTCACAACGGGTTAAGTGCGGTCATTTCATCGTCAGTAGGGAGATGTGTTGTCCATTCTCTGGGGTCGCGAATGCGCTTGGCGACTGATTCGCTTAGCGATTTATCGTTGCGGCTCTTCGCATAAAAATCTCCGATCGCGGCTTGGAGAGCGAGCTCGGCTAACTTTCCACAATGACGTTTCAGCGGCGGCAAATCGCCCAGATGAGCAAGCACGTCTTTCTCTGTAATCTGGAGTGCATCGTGAACCGTTTTTCCGGGCAGAATTTCTGTCAGAAGCGAACTCGTAGCGATAGCGGCCCGACATCCGAATGTTTTGAAAGTGACTTTTTCAATCTGGTCGTTTTTGATCTTAAGGAAAAGCCGTACGATGTCACCACACATGGGATTTCCTACGTCTCCAATCCCGTCGGCGTCGGGGAGCTCACCCACATTGCGCGGATTGAGGAAATGGTCCATCAACGGATCTTTAGAAGATTGAGTCATTTTTTACACCTGGAATTTCAGCACAGGGAGGTCCAGCTCGAGTTTGTCTCCGACCGTTTTCTCATCCTGAATAAGCTGCAATAAATGGATATGGTCGAGCGCTTCCCAGAGGCGGCGGCTGATGATCTGCCACATCGGACGGATACTGCATTGCCCCAGCTTGCCGCAATCCGACTTCTTGTTGAAATGATCGCAGGTGTCTTGGAAAGGGACCCCTTCCAACACGCGAACAATTTGACCCACTGAAATGGTCGAGGGGTTATGCGCCAAAGCAAAGCCGCCTTCGGTACCCCGCGTACTTTTTACGAGCCCCGCACGCCTAAGTCGCATGAGAATCTGCTGCGCGTAATGCTTCGGGACCCGCTCGATCTTGGAGATCTCAGTGATCGATAAGGCTCCCCCCTCAGGCTGGCGCGCCAACCGAAGCAGACACCGTAATCCATACTCCGTTTTTGTGCTAATTTGCATCATCGGGATTGCCTAACACTACAATATATGACTGGATTAGTCAACATTAAAGATGTAGCTACTTTTTAGATATGTTTCGTCTTATTATGAACAGCCATGAGGCCTCTCTTTGGATAGACGAATCGCATCGATCTTGGGCGACTATACTGGCGAAATAATACCCTCGCCGAGAGGCTGTACGTGGCACAGCAAGTCGGAACATTCCAGTGATGGGATCGATGGAAATGGGGTGCCAATGTCCGCCCAATTTGTCCACAAGGATCTGAGCCGTCTCGGGTCGAATGTCCTTGAGCCCAACCACCCGGGCGCTGATTTCTCTGGGAATGTCTTTCACACGTTCGCCATCTTTGGGAGACAAGTCAACGAGCTCAAGAGGTCGGCCACGGAAGTATTTGGCGAACGCCTTCTTCGTGGTATTGCGAAACACGAGTCGGCGATTTAGCCGCAAAGGATCCGTAGAACGCCCTACGTCTCCATCGTCGCAAGTAGTGGCGGTGACATAACCCGCGGCGCGCGCGCGATCCACAATAAATTCGTCATAGCCACCGTACGGATAAGCCAAGGACGTAACGGGTAGCCCCAGCTCTTTCTCAATGCGGCGCTTAGACTCGCGCAATTCTTCGTCGATCCAATCCGCGTAATCCTTTTTGGCCATGGCTTTACCGGGGTGCGTGAGAAGTGGATGTGTGAGCGAGTGGCTTTCGATTTCGACTCCATTGGAAGCAAGCATTCGCAAATCGTCCCACGTCAGACTTCCCCCCAATCGACTGATCGCATGCGGATAGACATAAAGGGTGAATGGAAATTGGTAGCGCGCCAGAATAGGCCAGGCAATGGTCTTAGCCGTTTTATAGCCATCATCGATTGTGATGACGACGGAACGTTCCGGGAGTAGCGACCCTTTTTGCAGATGTTCGGTAAGTGCGCGCAAAGAAATGACGGGAATTTTCTGGATGCTGAGATAGCGCATCTGTTCGTTGAAGCGAGCGCTGTCGATGGAAAATGGAGTGTGCTGTTTGGCGTCAAAGGTGTGATAGCAAAGGATCGTGACCGTCGGAATAAAAGGCGCTACGGGAGCCGGATGAAGAAGGGAAAGAAGAGAGGAAAAGAAGAGGGAGAAAGACTTAATCTTTGTGGTTGCGAACAAACCGCTTGATGGCGGCAATATCTTTGGAGGAAGCTGAAGAGAACTTAAAACCTAGTGCGCAGCGAGTGGGTTTAAGCGCCATGATGTTGAGAGCGGTGGACCAGGCCACCATGGCTTCGATCGCGACCAAGGATCGAGGGAAGGCGATGCTTACTTTGACTTTGGTGCCTTCGGTCAGAAATGTCGTCGACGTCACGGCCATGCCTTGCTCGTGCAGGTTAAGCGTTTCGCAGGTAAACTTCGTAACACCGATCCCTTCAATCGTGACGGGAAGCTTGATCGTGACGCGTTTGAGTTGGCGGCGTTCCTGGGAATGTTCGGTATCGAGAACCATTGGCCGAGATTCTACATTGCGTTTTGTCGACTGTCAAACGGATTAAGCGGCTTCTGACAGGTGCGGAGGAGGGATCAAAGGATTACGCCGCAACGCATTCCAAAGCTGCTGTGGTTCCATCTGAGACAAAAACATCATGGGGTCAGCCTCAACAGTATGGCCCGCAGCCACGTAATGGGCTTTTATCTGCAAGGCCAAAAGTGGCAACACGATTCTGGCGGCCCTCGAAGCCAAAGGATCGGAGACAAACATCTGCCGATAGAGATCCGTTAGCACCCATTGGAGGACAGCAGGAGAAAAGGCTCTCGAAATCTTTTTGGATGCCGCATGCGCCTCGCTCGCTAAGGAAATCATCCATCCCTTGGGTGTTTTACCGGGATGATAAAACATCATCACCCCCTTTGCGATCGCCTGGGCGAAACCGGAGGGCACACGACCGAGGTCCATAGCCTGACTCACGAGATTTTCAACATCCCAAACACCGGGAAGGGATGTATGAATATGGACGCGCTCAAGATCTTCGCGGTGCGTGGGCTCCTCGGTCATTACGGCATAGTCCCAAAAACCTTGATAATCCCTCGGGCGATTTAAAAGGCGGGAAACGATTGTGCCCCATCGTTTATCGTCTTTAAAAGTGGTTAAAAATTCGGGAGCGGAAACAAC
>JAYWEN010000403.1:0-2327 GCA_043779245.1 Elusimicrobiota bacterium
CCACGCTCCTGACAGCCTATGGACATTCTCACGATATGTTTCGTCATGAGTCGAAAGAAGTCGATGACCCTTTCGACTTCCTGATGTATCCCATAACACGGGGCCACAAAAGGTATGTGACTCTCGCTATGGCTCTAGTCGGTCCATTCGCTGTAAAGCAATGGATCTCCCCGATCGATTGGAATCAACTTATGCAGACTTTGGGGGTTTACGTTCAATGGACACTTTCCTTCATGTTCTTTTACGCCATTGTTCCCAAGCGGAGTCACGCCTTGAATCGCTACGCGCGCTGGATAAACCTCTGCCTTTTGGGAGGCGCCTCAGCGTTGCTTTGGGTGTTAAGAGATTATGACCCGATGCTGCGTTTGCAAGGCCAGTCGATCTATGACGCTTCAGATCGTTGGGCTCAGAAGGATATTTCCTCTCGAACCGCAAAACAGTTATTTTCGACTCACCAAACCGACCAGAATCTATTTCGATACTTACACGACCATACCAATATCCCTCGTTCAAGGAGTATGCGTTCCGTCAATCTTAGTCCGGTCGCTAAATTAGGGGTATCCAGCGGAAAAAAACCCCTCATTTTTATTTTCGTTATTGATAGTCTTAGGCAAGATTATCTGGGAAGTTACAACCCCGCCGTGACATTCACCCCCGCTTTTGACGCCTTGGGAAAAGATGGGCTCGTTTTCCGACGGGCTTTCACGGTCTATGGAGGAACAGGACTTTCAGAGCCGTCCATCTGGTCGGGTGCTATGTTGCCCCATCAGCAGTACCCTCATCCTTTTGCCCCACTGAATGCTTTGGAGAAACTCTTGTCAAACGACGGTTATCAACGGTGGGTGACCATGGACGTTGTTCTCTCCGACATTCTGACGCGTTTGCCATTGGATCAGCCGCTCGATGTCCATGCCTCGGGTAATTATAAATTCTGCGACACCCTGTCCGAGCTGGAGCAACGGATCCCACAGCTCAAGAGCGCGACGGCACCCATTTTTGTCTATACGCAGCCGCAAGATATTCACGTTTCGGTCATCAACCGGGAAGGGTCGAATTCCGTCGATGCGAACCGTTATCAAGGATTCTATTCGCCGTATGCCTCGCGCGTGGCCAAAATGGATGTCTGTTTCGGCCACTTTGTACAGAAACTCAAAGAGGCAGGCCTTTATGATGAAAGTCTTTTGATTTTGACGTCGGATCACGGAGATTCACTGGGCGAAAATGGACGGTGGGGACATGCTTACACGATATTCCCTGAAATTCTGCGAATTCCTATGTTGGTGCATCTGCCCCAATCGGCTCGATCGGCATGGAAAACAGACACGCAGGCGCCGGCCCGGTTGATCGACCTCACACCGTCGCTCTACGTGTTACTAGGTCATGGTCCCCTTGTGGTGCAGGACCTAGCGGGCCGGTCCTTACTTACGGCCCCCGGATCGACCGCAACCGAGCTCGCCGAAGAACAATTAGTGGCGTCGAGTTACGGACCTGTAGATGGCCTGTTGCGTGAAGGCGGCAACAAGCTTTACATTGCCGACGGCGTTAATTTCACGTCTTACTATTTCGATCTCCTGCGCGACCCGACGGGCCAGCGCAATTTAGCAACCACAGCGCTCGCCGAGAGCCTCAACCCAGTTTTACGTTCGCGTATTGAGGCATTAGTTTCCTATTACGGTATTTAGACAATCACAGCAAAGAGACTCGTAGACTCCGGCCCCTTTTCAATATGACTGCCGTCATAGAAAGAGTCGTTACTGTTTCGTAAGTTGGAAGCAGGCAGGCATTGATGAATGGAACCTTCTTGAAGTGACAATATATGCGCTCCGATAATTTTGAGAGGATAGTCAGCGAAGTAGCCGCCGGGATTTGGAACCAGCTGATTGAAAAACCAGCTTTTTCTCGGCTTCGAATAAACGATTACATGCACGTCTTAGACGCCGTCTCCGAAGTCCTCACGAAGCATTATGTCCCTGAAACCATGGCGGCAAAGCTAAATTAAGCGCCGCCTTAGGCGACAGCAAGCACATCCCGCAGACGAGGCAAGTCTTTCAGAGTTAGTTTCCCGCGTTCGGAGCTGATCCAACGCTTCTTTTTGAAATCGCTGAGCACTCGAATGGTGGTTTCCACGGTCGTCGCTGCAAGTTCAGAGATTTCGCGCTTGGTATAGATAAGCTCATTACTGCCTTTCTGCTGGAGTTGGAATAGGACCCGAACGATGCGCTGTTTGACTGGTTCTTGGTGCGTCGCGACATTGTTTTGCATCCACCCGAGGCGCTGACTGCAGAGTTGGCAGGCGCTGGATACCATGGCTGGAAATCGGTTGTAGA
>JAYWEN010000404.1:0-5779 GCA_043779245.1 Elusimicrobiota bacterium
TTTCAGTCGCACCAAGGCACTGCCCCAGGGAATTTATCTCGAGGGCACGGACGTCGTGGTGCGATGGGGAAAACATCGGTACCGTTGGACGCTCGAAACAAGCCTTCCGGGCCCGCATAACATAGAGAATGTTTTAGCGTCTATTGCTATAGCGCTCTCAAGCGGGGTGCCGCTGCCGGTTATTCAGAAAGTGCTCAAGACATTCCGCGGCGTAGAGCATCGCCTCGAATGGGTGCGAACGCTTCGAGGAGTGCGTTACATCAATGATTCCAAAGGCACGAACGTAGATTCCACACGCGTAGCGCTCGCCTCTTTTACCGAACCGCTCCTTGTCATTATGGGAGGCCAGGGCAAAGGGTCTCCGTACGCTCCTCTCAGATCTCTTCTCAAGTCTCGCGCCAAGCGAGTCCTGCTGATCGGAGAAGACACACCGACCCTAGAACGCGGATTGCGAGGGGTCGTGCCCACAGAGCGTCTGAAAACGATGGCGAGGGCCGTGAAGCGAGCCGCCGAAGTCGCTGACTCGGGCGATATCGTTCTACTTTCGCCTGCCTGTGCCTCCTTTGACCAATATAAGAACTATGAAGAGCGCGGTCGCGACTTCAAGAGTCTTGTGCGAAAACTTTCGTGAAAGCAAGACGTTTTCAAATCGATCGACCCCTGCTCGTCACGACTCTACTATTGCTCGGTATTGGCCTCGTCATGGTGTTTTCGGCGAGTGCGAACATGTCTGAACAGCGTTATGGCTCGGCCTACTTGTTTGTTAGAAAACAGATTCTTTGGGATATTTTGGGCGCTGGCGCGATGATGGTGTGCATGCGCACGGATTATCACCGCTGGCAAAAATACGCGATGTGGCTTTTGGGTGTCTCGTTTGTTCTTCTGGCCGCGGTCCTTGTCGTAGGACCTGTGGTGAAAGGAGCCCGTCGATGGATTCCGCTTGGATTCATGAACTTTCAACCATCTGAGATTGCCAAACTCGCGATTATTATTTGGATTTCCGATTTCCTCGATCGCCATCGCAGCCAGATGGCCGACTTTCGCCGAGGATTTATGCCGCCGATGGTCATGCTGGGGTTCACCTGCGTACTCATTCTCAAGGAACCCGACCTTGGAACGCCAATGCTTCTGGCTACGACGGGTCTGGTGATGCTTTTTTTAGCGGGCGCCCGGTTGATGCACATTCTTTCTTTGGCGGGCCTGAGCATGCTTCCCCTCTATTACGAACTCTTTCACGTGGGATATCGATATCGGCGGTTGATGGCATTCTTGAATCCTTGGGCCGACGCGAGCGGCGCCGGATACCAATTAACTCAGTCTCTCTTGGCCTTCGGTTCGGGAGGTCTTTTTGGAAAGGGGCTCGGCGCTTCACAACTGAAACTTTTGTCGTTGCCCGATCCTCACACGGACTTTATTTTTCCTGTGATTGGCGAAGAGCTCGGTTTCATCGGTGCCCTCGGTGTCGTCCTTCTTTTTGTCTTCTGGGGGCTTCGCGGTTGGCAAGTCGCTAAAAAAGCACCGGATCTTTTTGGACAGCTGCTCGCCGCTGGAATCACCTGCTGGGTTCTCATCCAAGCGACGATCAACATGGGCGTCTCTTGCGGACTTCTACCGACGAAGGGCCTGCCGCTCCCCTTCGTATCCTTCGGAGGTTCGTCTCTCCTGATTACCATGGTCGCCGTAGGAATTCTTCTTAATATATCGGCGCGCGCCCGAGCGGAGAGTTCTCCAAGCGGTCGGCGGGCCCGCGCAAGGTCTCACCGGTGAAGGTTCTGATCGTGGCAGGGGGGACCGGCGGGCATTTGTATCCAGGGCTCGCGGTCGCACGAGCGCTGGCGGGACATGAAATTCTATTTGCCATTCGTCGCGGAGATCTCTGCTGCGAAATCTTGGAGAAAGAAGAATTCAAGTTCGCAGAAATCGCCGGCCAAGGAATGCCGCGAGCGTTGTCCATGAAAGCGATTCTCTTCCCACTGCGTTTTCTACAGAGCTGGAAGGACTCACGAGCCCTACTCCAACGATTCCGCCCGGACTGTGTATTGGGAATGGGGGGATACCTTTCGGCGCCTGTAATTTTCACGGCTCATGCGATGGGGATCAAAACAATGATCCACGAGCAAAATGTGTTTCCCGGCCTCGCCAATCGTTGGCTCGACCGC
Organism: Elusimicrobiota bacterium; assembly: GCA_043779245.1. Lineage (GTDB taxonomy): Bacteria > Elusimicrobiota > Elusimicrobia > 2-01-FULL-59-12 > 2-01-FULL-59-12 > JANLWZ01. The sequence goes on from JAYWEN010000404.1 coordinate 2,160, forward strand.
TGGGCGGATTCGGTGGCGGTGAGTTTCTCCGAGAGCCAATCTTATTTCAAGAATAAAAATATCTGGGTCTCAGGATTGCCTGTTCGACCCGAAATCGGACAGGTAGACCAAAAGACAGGTCGCAAGCGCCTCGGTCTTGAGCCGGATAAACTCACGATCTTTGTGTTTGGAGGCAGCCTCGGGGCGCAGAAGTTGAACACGGTGGCGGTGTCGGCCTGGACCGAACTCCAGAAGAAATTACCCTTTCAAGTCTTGCACGTCACGGGCTCCAAAGATTTTGAACGCGTCCAGTCCCTTTACAAAGGACTCGACATCCCGGCCAAGGTGCTTCCCTACTGTCACCAAATGGCCGATGCCTACGCCGCCGCTGACGGGGTCATTTGCCGAGCCGGCGCCACAACGGTCGCTGAACTCCTTGCCGTCGGACGTCCAGCGCTCTTGGTTCCTTATCCTTACGCTTCCAACAATCACCAACTCTTCAACGCGAAAGTCCTTACATCCTCCGGCAAAGGGGCATTAGTGTTGGATCAGAATCTGAAGTCGGGGGATATCCTAGCGTTCGTTTTAGAATTGACCTCGCAAAGCAGTAGGCCCGCTTCACCCTCGCAAAACAACACCGCGGAGGAAATAGCGGGTTATCTCGTAAAGAACTCCTAAGAGAAATTCTACCGTATGACCATGGTGGGGCTACTGAACTTTTGATTGAAAACTAACGCTGCCGGAACCTCCTCCTGGCACCGCCCCCAAGTTCCAAGTGATCGTGTTGCCAGAATATGTACCGCCATTGTTGATCTTAACTAACGTTGATCCCGCTGGCAGCGGATCGGTGATGACAACATTCGTTGCGTCGACGCTGCTCGTATTCGAATATTGGATTGTAAACGTCACAATGTCTCCCACTCGGGCAATTGTGGTGCTCGCGCTCTTTTGTAGCGTAATTGTGGGGTTCGCCGGCGGCGGGTTGCCCTGATCGAACTCAAAGGCTCCCAGGTCGTAGCCGGATCCTTGGGGACGAGTGACACTATCAAAATCAGTCACGGGTAAGGGTTGCGCGAGTGTGGGGGTCGCGGGAACCGCTTTGTCGATCGCGGGACTACCGCTTTGGAGATGCAGATCGCCTGAGGCGGGGTTCACATATTTAGGATCTGTATTCAATGATGAAGCATCCGCAGCGGGCGCCGCTCCCGCACCGAACCATAAGTTGTGATAGGGGCTTGGGGGCAGAGGGTCTGACCAACTAGGGATATAGGGTTGAGCGGTTGGACCGGAGTGGAAAATGTTATTTCTCAGATCGAGATTGTATTGGTTCTGATAGGCAAGTAGAAAAACTCCACTTGAACCCGGATTCAACGCTCCGGGCCAACCACACCCGTAGACAGAATTGTTATAAAAGTGAATCGTTGTGGGTACGGGAACACCGGTCTCAACGGGGACCCATCCGGCAAAGATGCGAATGCAGGCATGTCCCTCGTCCGCTTCGGCGGATAAGGGCCCCGATCCCGCATTGACTATGACATTGTTGTAAAACCAATTTTCACCTGTGATATAGGTGCCAATCAAAAAAGCCGCGCCAGGCTGATTCATGATGTAGTTATCATGGACTCGGTGGTTGGTCATAAAAGCAGAATAAGTGTTTTCGCGATAAATGTTTATCCCGTCGTAGGCAAAATTATCGTGCAAATAGTTCCAGGCGATTTCCCGGTTGGTCTCGGTCGGTAGTCGCGGAGCGGTGGAAGATTCGGTACTTTGGAAATAAATGGGGTGATACAGTTTGCTCGTGCCGGAGTATCCTACCTGTGTGATCTCATTTCCAAGGCAATAGAGATCGTTTCCATGGGCGGCAATGGCACCAGTCGGCTGGTTGCCGAGGGGAGCGCTCACTTTATTGCCAATGATTCGAAATCCGTTATCCATCGTAGCCACAGTGTCCAAAGCGGTCAACGTTAGTTTCGCTACGGTCCAATATTGCGCCGTCGCGCCCCCGCTCCCCTGTATATAGTTGGACCACCCCGCCTCGAATGCGGTGTTTCCAATCAGCGTCACTGCCCCGGGATACCCAATAATCGCCTTCGGCATGGCTGCCGTACCGGTTTTGGATTGATCGGCGTCTAGATTCATGACGGATCGGTCGCCATCTTCCGTCGTCTGCTGAATTCCATTTCCCACATAAACAATGTCACCCGCATTCAAATTAGTGAGTGCCACGGGTAACGTGCGCCAAGATTTCGACCAGCTTCCATCGCCGCTTGTGTCGCTGCCGGTGGTCCTTACGAAATAAATATTTCCACTTCGCACTGTGAACGGTAATGAATTCGAGGTGCTTCCGCCTACGGTGGCTTGAATGGTAGTTACGCCAGAAGGCGTGCCCTTGGGGATTTGAAAGGCCACCATTTGCAGGCCCAGCTTTGTATAGAGGTCTGCTGGTGCAGTCGCATTCCCCCAGGAATATACCCGCGCCTGAATTCCGCCCACTGTGATTTGTCCAGGGGTCGTTCCCAAATTCTTGCCCCACACGGTAACGATCGCTCCATCCTGCCCAGAGAGCTGACCAGTTTGTGAATTGTCGGAATTCCCGATGTTCGGCCCGGAGGCGAGGTCTGAGAAATAAAGAATAGGCGTACCTGCAGCCAAGAGTATCTGAGGAAAACTCCCGGACAACAAGCCAAAAGTGCAAAATGCGAGGGAAAGGTGTTTACTCATCATGAGCAGTTATTATCAAGTGTGTGCTTCAATTGTTACGCCCGCAAGACATTTATGTGATACCAACATTTCCTTTAATATTGGGCCAAAAGTCTGGGATGTAAAGACAATTATTGTTTCCTGTCCATAAGATAAAACGAGCTAATTTATGGGGAGGTTTTGGCTGGTAGCTGGAATCAAAAAGCCCGCTTTGTCTGTGAAGCGCCGCGGGTCGGAATCTCAGGCCAAAAATTAACTTATAATCCGGAGCCTATGGCTGCCACTATTCTAGTGATCGATGATGACCCCAGTATTGTGAATCTTCTGAAAGAAGATTTGGAACAGGAAGGCTTTCTCGTCGTTCCCGGTTACGACGGGAAAACCGCACTTCAGCTCGCCAAGACCCACAAGCCCCAGCTGGTTATTATGGATGTGAACATGCCGGAGACAAGCGGCCCTCAGGCGCTGGCACTTCTTCGAGGAACTCCTGAAACTCGGCACATTCCAATTTTGTTTTTGAGCGGCGATGAATCGTCCCACGTGGATCCGAAGTTGGAATCCATTGAGCGCGTCGCTCAGGTGAAAAAGCCCGTCGACTTGGACGATTTGAACGCGCTTGTGCGGCAATTGCTTGCTAAATATCCCTGCTGAATTGACTCGGACCTAATAAAGCGCTGGGTCTTAATTCTTTAATTTTTAAACCTTCGGTCCATTGTTCGCCCTGGTTGGCTGTCGTATCGTATAGACATGACCGTCGAATACTCCCACTCCACCGTCTCTTCCAATAACTCTACCGGCATCGATCAAGCCGTCGCTCACATTTTAGTGGCTGACGACGATTTGGGCTTTATACGCCTGCTTGAGGAAAATCTGGTTCAAGAAGGATATCGTGTCAGCCAGGCTTTCGACGGACAAATGGCCTTGCGCGTGGCGGGAAAGGA
>JAYWEN010000405.1:0-3152 GCA_043779245.1 Elusimicrobiota bacterium
GGCGGCGATTGAACGCATCGTAGCCAAAATGAAACCCAATGCGCTTCGAGACGAACTTCTGATTCTGATTCAAGAAAATCGGTTAGGCACCCCTCGAAAAGAATCGCTGCAGCATTTGGCTGCACGCTCGCCTCTCCCTGACCTCCAATCGCTGACAGGCATGATCATCCAATCTGAAGAGTTGGGGACAAGCCTATCGACTGTTTTGAGATCCTACACCGAAGACATGCGCAGCCGGCGAATCCTGAGAGCCGAAGAGGCGGCTGGAAAAATGCCCGTGCGCATCCTTTTTCCTATGATGGTTTTCTTTTTTCCCATTGTATTTGTCATCATATTCGGGCCTTTGGCACTCAACTTTATGACGCAATACAAATGACAATGAATTTCTATTTCTCACTTGCATTAATGAGCCTGTTGACCCTACCCCTCCGTGCGGATGAGCGCGATCTGTATAAGGATTCCATTAAGGCCACCAAGCAATCGATTGCGCGTGAGACCTTAGATTCCTTTTATCATGACGGCCTCGATTATTACCATGATCACCGTTACGACGACGCCCTGCAGCTCTTCGATAAGATCTATTCGATCGACCCACAATATGAAAACGTAGCGAGTCTGCGTGAGACCATCCGAAAAAATCAGCGCGCCAAAGTATCCGAGCAAACTCTCGACTCCGCCCGGGATTGGCTCAAGAAAGGTGACCGTGCAAAGGAAGAAGGCAAAAGTGTTCTAGCCATCTCCTATTGGAAGCAGGCGCTTCAAATTGATCCGACCTTTACACCCGCGAAGAAGAAGATCGAGGCCGTTAATCAGGCGTTGGCTAAGAAAGAATTTGAAGCGGGGTATATCCACTATCATCACGGAGAGATGGAAGACGCTTTGGAATCATGGTCTGAGGCCGTCGCGTTGGATCCGACCTACAAACAACGTGGGCTTTTGTTGCTCATGTCGAAAGTTGATTTGCAGGTTCATAAAGACCAAGTGCAGCGTTTGGCTGCACAAGGGTTTGACCAGTACCAGCAAGGTCATGCGCAGGACGCGCTCCAGACTTACCAAGAACTGATAAAGATCGAACCTCGCCACGAAGAAGCGCGAAGGATGGCCTCTAAGATAAAGGTTCAGATTGGCCAAAGTGCTCTTAAATCCGCTCACGACGCGTTGAGCAAGCGAGCCTATCCTGAAGCCATCCAGCAGGCGGATTTAGCCATCCTAAACGGTTACGAGACCTCTCGAGCCCAAGAGATTCAGAAAGAGGCAAAGCGCGCACTGGAACTTGCTAATCGTCCAAGACCGGCACCACCTAAAAAATCGCCTGTGATGGTTTCGACCTCCACCCCATCGCCTACACACACGGAGCCCACGGCACCGGCTGTTCCGGCCGAGCCAGCCAATCCGGAAGAGGCCATGGCTCATTATCGTCAGGGGATGGCGGCCATTCGAAAAAAGGATTTTCATTTGGCATTGGATCAATTAGATTCGGCCTATAAGCTGGATCCTTCTAACGAACGAATTTACATGGCTCGTGAACGAGCTCGTCAGGAATGGGCGGCTACGAGCGCGAGCCAAACCACCCCATGAAGAATTTATTTAAAGATTTAACCTGGAAGTTTATGGCTCTCACCGCACTGATGGTGACAACCGTCATGCTGGCGGAACAATCGCTCCTGATGAAGCAGACACGGGTTGGCATGGAAAGCCGTCTCGCTGAAAAGGCCGCCTTTATAAACACCTTTTACGCATTCCTTATTGCCGATTCCTTACAACGCAAAGATGACGTGACCCTTCAGCAAGTCATCAATCGCCTCGAAGATGACCCAGAAATAACCTCCGTCGTTGTCGTTGATAACAAAGGGGAAATCCGTTACCACACCGATCCTGAAAAACTAGGCCTACAGCTTGATGACGCGGCTGTCAAAAAAGCCTCTGAAACGGGCGAGGGAACCATGACCCCTTTCCAAAACTCCGGGGGACGGGCCTTGGCCCTCGTATCGCCCTTGAAAGTTCAGGGCCATCCGAAACCCACAGGGGTCGTGAAAATCGAATTTACTTACAAGCATGTGCAGGACCAAATTTCCAAATTTGACAGTAGTTTTAAGTTGGCTATGCTGGGTTTCATAAGCGCGGCATGCGGTTTCATTCTTATTTTTGTTAAAAAATGGGTGACACGACCTATAGAGGTTCTTGAAACCAATATCAAAGGTCTTCACATGGTCACGGCCGAAGCCAATCTCCCAGAAGCAGAGGGAGAGTTTGGCCTGATCAATAAAGCCCTCAATGAGATGGTCACGCGGTTTCGGGCAGAAATGCAGGATCAAATGGGCGGAGGTCCAAGTGACACCGAAATGGAACGGGATCTTGTAGAGCATCTGATGGCTGCGTTTCTCCCTAAAACGCGCATCATCGTGGCTGACAAGGATAACCGCGTGTTGTCTGACATGACAGACGGCCAGCCGGCCGCCACTTCGACAGCCCATATCCTGGACTTAATAACAGACATCAATTTTGCTAATCTCGTAGGGGCCGCCTATCAATCGGTGGGGGTTCCCGCGGTCGGGTCGGTCATGGTGCAGGATCACCCCTACAACGCAGCCGTTTTGTGTCTTCCTAGCAGTCAGTCAAAATTAGTCAAAGCTGTTATCGCCTTACAGGCGCCAATGAATAAAGGAGAGTCTTCAACATGAATTATGAGCTAAAGCATATCCAGCCGGGGTCGGTCTTCGGCAATGCCATTCGTATCTTTGTTGTGATCGGGTTTATCGTCGCTGTGCTGAGTTTCTTTATCCTTCCGAACCCCAACATCCGCATCAACCTGTGGTGGCAGAAGATTTTGGCTACCGTGTTATTTACCGTGGTGTATGCGATCGTCGTGTCTGCCGTACTCACTCTGATCGCTTGGCTCTACAACCTATGGGCGGCCAGCTTCAGCGGCGTCAAATTTCACTTCGAACAGACCGAAGACTAGTTCTCCCTTAGTACGCCCTCATCCACCCGCCAAAACGTCTGGCGGGGCCTTCTCCCTCACCAGGGAGAAGGTTTTCAGAAAAAGGCTTCCGTGTTGCAAGTAAGTAGAAATGTCACACCCCTCCGTTAAATAGAAATGTCACATCTGTAGGTGTAGAGGTTGATGTTGTTTCTTCCGGCGCAAAAAATCT
>JAYWEN010000406.1:0-2769 GCA_043779245.1 Elusimicrobiota bacterium
TTATAAGAATTGCCATCCCGGACAATACCCACAGGGGCCAGAACGTCTTCCTATTAAAGAACGCATAACAAAACACCGAACACATACCAAGAGGAACAACTCCAAAAAGAAAAGAGAATAGCCCTAAGGAAGAATCGCGCGACTTAATCGCCTTACCCCCCATGATCGAGGCCACTGAAATAAAAACTCCAAAGAATAGTAGAAGCAACCAAGCCACAGATGGATTTGCCCCGCTTGAAGAAGACATCGAGTTTACGCTCTTGTCTAAAGGAGTATCTGAGGGTGTATAAAGCGCCTCTGCAATATTCTGTAAACCGGCTTTTACTCCACGATTATAGTCTCCCGCTTTAAAAGCAGGCGTAATATTATTTCGAATAATGTCACCGGCTCGACCGTCATTGAGAATAGGTTCAAGTCCGTAGCCGACTTCAAGTCGTACTTTATGTTCTTTGGGCGCAACTAAAAGGAGGATGCCGTTGTTCTTATCTTTCTGACCAATTCCCCATTCCTTAAAGAGGCCGGTAGCATAGTCCTCAACAGAAGCCCCCTCCAGAGATGAGACTGTGACCAAAGCGACTTGATCTCCTGTGTGACGTTCAATGGCTCGGATAATCGATAAACAAGACTCTCGTGTGGCCTCATCCAAGATATTCGCAAAATCATTCACCCACCCCTTTTGCGCAGGATACTTGTGCCCGCCAGACACAACAGGGGAGATGGCCGAAATAAATAGGAACAGAACCAGGAATGCGCGCTTCATGTAGGAAGAGTACGCCTCTCCTATGCGATTGTCAATGAATTCTCTGAGACTTTCGTTAACGGAAAATATTTAGAATTTAGGTTAACCAGCGAACATACCTACTTCATGACGGTGAGATTGCCCTTGGTCTTGTGGCCTTGAGGAAACATGCACTGGAAATGGGTTCCCAGCATTTGACCTTCCTTCCGAATAGGAAACTCAAGCGTGTTGGACTCTTTTAAGGTGTGCTTAAGAAAGCGGTGACTTAGTCCCGGCCACGTGGCGGGCTTTAGCGCCGCACGCCAAAATACACCCGCTCATCGTACCGCGGGCGTCCGCCGGTTTGTGTGGAGGCCTATCAAAAATAGTTCCCCCTGCCGCTTCCGGTCCGCGCGACGACTGCTGATTCAACTAAAGCGGCCCCCTCGTTTTCCAAACGTCCAAAACGTTTGGCGGAACTCTTGGCCAGGGTCTTCCGCCACTACAGCACTGGCGGACGCCATCCTGACAAACCCCATGCCTTACGCCGCCAAGTCGAAATCGATGTGGTGGTAGTCGACGATGGTCTGTTCCTTGATCCGGATCGCGCCGACTCGCTCAAAGAAAAGGATGATCTTGTTCAGGTTGGACGTGTCGATTCCGCACAGCTTGGCCACTTCTACTGGTTTTCCTCTTGGCCATATATCTACGCGGCGTGAGCGAAAGCCCTCAAAACGACTTGGGGTAGCTTGATGGAAATAAAACAGCTTTCAGGGTAGAGATAGGATTCTCTCGATTCATCAACGACCCGCATCAGACCTAACTTCTTGTCATAGACGAGTCCTTCTCTTTTCCTCAATGTGAAAATAGCTTTCGCGCTGTCTGCAAGCCTTGCAGGTAGTCGTCGTAGGTGATCGGAGCCGGGATTCCTAAAGAGGCCAGCAAATCGAGGGCGTCGCTCAGGGGCATTCCAAGTTTCTTGGACAGCATCCCCAAAGACACTTTCCCCTGCTTGTAGCCCAGGAGCATTTTGTATTTGATCCCGTCCAGCATCAGCTCACGTGCTTCAGAAGATTTTTCTTTGTCTTCTTCTTGGGCGAGGGCTTGGATTAATTTGACTTCTTTGTCGGAGAGTCTCACACTCATAACAGGCATGATCAATCACCACCTTTTTCTCCACCACTACTTCTTTGGCGGATCCGCCTAGCCGTAGTGGCGGAAATTTTTAGATGTGCGTCTCCAACGAGTTGTGCGCTGTAGCGTCCCCAAACGGCGAGGGAGTCCAGTTTGGCAATGGCCGAAGGCTTATCTATATGTCCTTCTTCTGAAAGTCCCACAAGTACTTGAATGGCGGTTACGAATGGGATACCCATGATCTTTGCCGCACGAATGCCTGGGCCGTCATCAATCGCAAGGGCGCATTGGTTGTCTTTCGCCATCCACAGAGCTGCCGATTCCCCTTCAGCCAACCGAAATTGTTTTTGAATCGTTTTAAGGTCGACGGAGGCCCCCACCTCGGACACTCGAATCGCCCCCTCTTTAATCATTCGGGCGATGAGCTGAGCGTCGTATAGCTCAGGCTTTGCCAGTGCTTCATTCTCAACAACACGAGGGATATGAATCTCTACCTTCCCGGCCACGATCTGAAGTAGATCTACTTTAGCCATCAAGATTAATGTCGAAGCGTCAAAGGCAACAGTCTGTAGTTTCATCTACTACATTAGTATACACATAGCAAGCGCTTTGTCAAGCGCCATTCTTGTAGTCAGAGAGGCGGGAGTGCCGTTCGGCAGCCTGGGATAGTGTCTGGGCGACGCGTACAATCGACTCCATATGGCCAGCCCTAGGTGATTAAGTGATATTTCATGAGCGTGTCAGGCACTTAGAATCAGATTGTTGATGGGAGTGAATTGTTAGGACTCTTTGGCGATGATCCGGATCGTGCGAGGACTCTCTAGAGACAATTTGTGCAAGAGCGATTAGGAAAACCTGAACCTCTAACGCATGAGAAGTTGCTCAAAAAAAGAACCTGGGGTACGATGCCTTCGGTT
>JAYWEN010000407.1:0-3107 GCA_043779245.1 Elusimicrobiota bacterium
AAGCCAATCCGCGTGTGAGATATTTAGAAGATGATGAATTCGACCGACTCTTAAACGCCGCCCACCCGGATTTAGCGCCGGTCCTCATACTCGCTCGACATACAGGAATGCGGCAGGGAGAAATTCTGGCTTTAAAATGGAATGACATTGATATTAAACGCGGCTGGCTGTGCATCCGCAAATCGAAATCCGGGGAAGGCCGGTTTATCCAGCTAACCACCGCGCTTGTGGACCTTTTCTCAAAGACGTTGTTGAGTGAGCGAGTGGGCCTCATCTTCAAGCGTCATGGCCAGCGAATGCTAAGAGATGGCTGGCTCCGGGATCAATTTCAAAAAGCCGTTAAGGTGGCGGGGCTTGTTGATTTTCGATTTCATGACTTACGCCATACATTTGCGAGTCAAGCCGCCATGCGAGGAGTGGATATCCAAACTGTCGCCAATGTCCTAGGTCATAAAACTCTTCGCATGACTCAGCGTTACAGCCATCTTTCGTCCGGCCACTTAAAAGTATCAATGGAACTGGCCGCGCCTCGCTCCACACAGACAACTGCTACAAAAGTGCTACAGTCCGAAACCCCACCCGATGACTCTCAGATACCTATAAACAAAAACCCCCTCATTTCTGAGGGGGTTCTGTTTAGGAAGCTGGTGGACCCGACAGGGATTGAACCTGCGACCTCCTCCATGCCATGGAGGCGCTCTCCCAGCTGAGCTACGGGCCCACGAACTTCCCGGGTCACTCAAAATAGCAAATTCTTAATTCTTACCGCCAGGCCTTTTCGATTGGGTCTATCGCTTCCTTCACACGCAAGCCCATCTTGCGGTATCCACCCTGGTCCGGATGCAAACCATCGGGCGAGCCATTTAACTGATGCGGCGAATTTGGATCTCGCGTGGCTGCGTTTAAGTCCGCTAACGGAATCCGCATTTTGTCCGCTGCATTCTTGATCCAGGCATTGAGTTCATCCAACGCTTGGGCTTGCGTTGGGCTCATTTGATCAAACGGAGGCAACGTGGCCGCCACCGGCATCATGCTGTGGCCCTGCGCTTGCTGGTACATCCAGAATAAATTCTTTGCCACTTCCTTAGACGAAATCCCTCGATAGACATCATTGATCCCCGCCAAAATCACGATGTATCTCGGACCCATCTTCACGGCATCCACGAAACGCGCGCGAATCTGATTCGACGTTTCGCCATTAATCCCGTAATTCAATACGGTCCATTGAGGGCGGTTCTTAGCCATCCAGTAGGTATAGGGGGCTTCCTCATCTCCGAACCCATCGGGGGGAGCTTCTAAAGGAGATTTAAAAAACGGTGTCCCTGCGGTGGTGGAATCTCCAATGGCGATGATCAATGTTTTGGGACTAGAGGCCCGTTGGGCGGAAGAGGCACTGCTGATGCCCGGTCCTAAAACTAACAAACTAAAAAGAAGTGAGTATCGGATCATCGGCGATAAAAAATTGTACTAACTTTGCCTTAAAAGAGCGGACTAAGGTCTTGATGACTTATAATCGTTGTACCGTGAGAATTATTGGCGGATCCTCCAAGCGTCAAGCGTTAAAAAGTCCCGCCGACTCCCTCGGCGTACGACCGATCTTGGCGCGCATTAAAAAGTCTCTCTTCGATATCATTCGCCCCTGGATCGAAGGGTCGGAATTTCTCGATCTCTATGCGGGTTCGGGATCGGTTGGGATCGAAGCCTTGTCCCGTGGCGCCAAATCAGTCACCTTCGTCGACATGAATCCTAATTGCTTAAGCATTGTGAGGCAAAACCTTATCAAGATGAAGCTCTTGGACCGAGCCCGCATGATTCGTGCCGATATCACTAAAGACCTGAGCCGTGCGGGCGGGCCCTTCGAACTTATTTTTATGGGGCCACCCTATCACGATAGGGACTGGAATGCGTTGAGTCTCACCCAGCCGACACTCGCGGCCATCGCCAAGGATCAGCTGCTTAAGCCCGGAGGCCTCGTGATGGGTCAGCACCATGTGAAGGAGCCGCCCGTTGACCTTCCAGACTGGGAGATGTTCCGTGAAGAAACCTATGGCGATACCAAACTCTCGTTTTTTAGGACACGACCGATCGCATGATTGTCATTAAATACGGCGGGAGCCTCCTCGATGAGCCCGGCCATCGCACAGAGTTTCTAAAGGACATAGCAGAGCTCTCCAAGAAAGTGAAAGTTATTCTCGTGCATGGCGGCGGCAAGGAAATTTCTAGGCAAATGGAAGCGGCCGGTCTAATGCCCAAGTTCGTCAATGGTCGTCGATTCACAGACGAAGCAACCATGAGCGTCGTGGAAAAGGCCCTCTCGGGACTTAATCAAGAAATTGTGGCCGAGCTCAACAGTCTAGGCGCCAAAGCCGAAGGCGGCTCAGGCCAGACAGACCACATCCTTCAAGCATCGGCGATTGGAGAGCTGGGGCGCGTCGGAATGCCTATGTCGGTCAATTCGGAAGCATTGCATAAAATTACTTCTGGAGATAGTCTTCGGGTTTTTTATTCCGTGGCTGAAGACTCCTCTCAAAAACCGCTGAATATAAACGCCGATGATTTTGCTCAGGCGATCGCGGTGGCGGTGCGGGCGACGCGCTTAATATTTCTCACCGACTCGGGCGGCGTCTTTGATGGGGGGAAGAAATTAATTCCGGTGATTCATCCGAACGATGTCGAGCCTCTGGAAACGAATGGCGTCATAACAGGCGGAATGCTCGTAAAAGCCAAGGCATGCCGCACTGCACTTGAGGCGGGCGTCGGAAGCGTGGACATTGTGAAAGGAGTAAAATATTTGTTGTCCCCAGACATGATGCAACCTGAAGGAACGGTATTTACCAATGGACATTAAAGCGCTCACCGATCTTTATGTGTTCGGCACCTACAAGCGAACCCCCGTCGTTATTACGAAGGCCAAGGGAAGCTGGGTGTGGGACGAGAAAGGGAAAAAGTATCTCGACTTTTTCTCGGGCCTTGCCGTCTCAGGCATCGGACATGTGCTGCCGCAGGTGACCGCGGCGATTCAGTCTCAATCCAAAAAGCTAATTCACGCCTCAAACCTGTACTACACCGAGCCGGCCGCACTCTTGGCCGAACAACTTTGCAAACGG
>JAYWEN010000408.1:0-4684 GCA_043779245.1 Elusimicrobiota bacterium
GAAGAGCCGTCCGCCCGTTTTAGCGGGGGGAGTATTTCCGACGTTCGCCCCAGAGCTGTGCCTTAAGAAATCCCAAGGCTTAATCGACTATGTGCTCATCGGCGAGGGCGAATCGACCATGTCAGAATTTTGCCGCCGCATTGAGCGCCGCGAAGATCCGACCGACATCGTCGGGCTTTGGATGATCAAAAAAGATGGCACGCTGCATGCGAGCGGTCTTCCGACAGCCGTCGATATGGATCGCATGCTGCTTCCTGACTACGATTTCTTCGAAGAGAGCCGCTTCTATCGTCCGATGCAAGGCAAAGTCTGGCGGATGTTCCCGATCGAGACTCATCGCGGCTGTCCCTTCACCTGCGCCTACTGTAACTCGCCTTCACAAAACATTATTTATGCCGACAAGCAGCAGAAGTTTTTCCGTAAGAAATCGATCAAGCTCATTCGCAATGAGATCGTCCATTGCATCACCAAATATAAAGCCGATTCACTTTATTTCTGGGCCGATACCTTTATGGCGTGGAGCGACGAAGAATTCGCCGAGTTTTGCGATATGTACAGTGAATTCAAACTACCTTTTTGGATTCAAACGCGACCAGAAACGGTCTCGATCCCTAAATTCAAACGGTTGAAGGAAATTGGAATTCTGCGCGCCGCTTTCGGCGTGGAGCACGGCAACCCTCTTTTCCGACAAAAAGTTCTCTTCCGGACGATCGACAATGAAACGATTATCAAGAATTTGAACATCTTGTATGACTTGGGAATTCCCTTCAGCGTGAACAACATCATGGGCTTTCCTCAGGAAACCCGAGAGCTCGCCTTCGACACGATTGAATTGAATCGCCAAGTACGCTCGGATGGGATGAACGCGTATTCCTTCACTCCCTTTCATGGCACACCGTTACGCGCCATGTCTGAAATGCTTGGCTTTGTGAAAGCCGGGGACATGGCACGTTCCGTGATGAACCCCACGATGCTCAACATGCCGCATTGGCCGGCCGAAAAAATTGAAGGCCTGCGCCGTTGTTTCGTTCTCTATGTGAAGCTGCCAAAAAATCGCTGGCACGAAATAGAAAAAGCCGAACACATGACGCCGGAAGGCGATCGCATTTGGGAAGAACTGCGCAATGAAGTCTTGGCTCACCACATGAGCTGGGGCGATCGCGATTCGACAGACGATATCGGCAAAGTGGCTCTCAAGAAAGCGAGCAATCACTAATGTCTTTAGAAGAAGTGAAGAAAATGATCGATCGGGCCCTCGTGGATGAGGCGTTCTACGACCTTTTAATGAAAAACCCCGATCAAACGTTTAAAGGGTATGACATCAGCGATCCTGAGAAGACCATGCTGATCGGCTTGGCCAAGAGTCCCTACACCCTCGCCAAAAAAGGTCTGGCCGATACCCAGAAGCTGGTTGTCGCGGCCATTGAATATCGACCGGGTTCGCCCACCCCTGGGAAGGCCAGCGCAAAATGATTTGCGCGCTCCTCTTAGGTCGAGATGGCTCCGTAGGATTTCCGGGAAAAAACACCTATCCCGTTCTCGGCCAGCCCTTAGTCGCCTATCCCTTAAGATCGGCACTCCGCTGCAATGAGATCGATCGCGTCTATGTCTCGACAAACTCTCCAAAAATAAAAACGATCGGACGTCGAATGGGAGCTCGGATCATTGATCGCCCAGCACGATTGGCCACACGAAAAGCATTGGGAGAAGATGCTTATCGTCATGGATACAACGCGATACTTCAAGATTTAGATAACGCCAAAGAGAATCTGGAAATGATCCTTCTTCTTTTTGCCAACGCCCCAATGAGCTCGCCCAAGCTTTTATCCGAAGGCATCAGAGCCTTACGCAAAAACCCCAAGCTCGATTCAGCCATCAGCGTTTCTCGCTACAACATGTGGAGTCCTTTAAGAGCCCGCAAAATCGGAACCGATGGGCTACTCCATCCCTTTGTCCCATTTGAAACGTTTGGCAATCCAGCCACGCTCAATTGTGACCGAGACAGCCAAGGCGATGTGTGGTTTGCCGATTTTGGAGTGTGCATCGTCCGACCACGATGTATTGAAAATATGAATACCGGGATCCTGCCCCAGCGGTGGATGGGGAAGAAGATTTATCCTCTTAAGCAGGAGGGTGGCCTGGACGTGGACTATCCTTGGCAGATGCCGCAGGTTGAATTTTGGATCAAAAACAAAGGGAAGGTAACCGCATGAAAGTGATCGTTTTTGGCGGGTCAGGATTTTTAGGCAGCCATGTGGCCGATGCGTTGGCTGAAGCCAAGCATGACGTCACAATCTTTGATCGCCAACCTTCGGCCTACATCCAAAAGAATCAGAAATTTATCAAAGGTGACATGTTGGACTTAAACAGCGTCAAAAAAGCGGTCGCAGGCCAAGACGCGGTTTACAACTTTGCGGGGATTGCCGACATCGATGAATGCCTCACGCACCCCATCGAAACAGTTCAGGTGAATGTTCTCGGCTGCGTGAATCTCTTAGAAGCCGCCAAATGCGCCAAGGTCAAGCGCTTTGTCTTTGCCTCGAGCATCTACGTCTACTCTGAATCTGGAGGGTTCTATCGCGCCAGCAAGCAAAGCTGCGAACTCTACATAGAAGAATACAACCGCCTCCACAATCTCGACTACACCATTTTGCGCTACGGAACCATTTATGGCCGCCGCGCCGACAAACGCAACAGCGTCTATCGTTACCTACAACAAGCGATCAAAGAACATGCCATCACGGTTCCTGGAGATGGTGACGCACTGCGTGAGTACATCCATGTTCAAGATGCGGCACGCGCCAGCGAACAGATTTTGACGCCCGAGTTTCGCAATCAAAATGTGACGATCACCGGTCATCATCCGATGCGTCTGCGCGATCTGATGCTCATGATCAAAGAGATCATTGGAGAAGATTTGAAAATAAAATTTACGAATCCCGGTCCGAAGGGCAAAGCCGTCGGGCATTACACGCTAACGCCCTACAAGTTTCACCCCAAGATCGCCAAAAAATTTGCCACGAACTACTACTTTGACCTCGGCCAAGGCTTACTCGATTGCCTTGAAGAGATCCACAGCGAATCCCAGTCGAGCCCATCGACGACCTGAAGGAATGCCGATCTCGACCGATGAACTTAAGAAGCGCTATGCGCTCTTACCTGAAACCATAGAGACAGTCGATCAGTACATCCAACACATTACCACGAGCGCGTACAAAAACGTTCGACTCCTCTCCAATCAGCTCTTAAGTCGCAATCCGCATTCCACCGAGTTCTTCAAACGGTTCCTTTTTGAACAGCCCCCGCGCGCATGGGCATGGCTCACGATTCCATGCCTCGTTGCTCGGTATTACTTGATGAGCTTTGGGCGCTTCGCCTTATATACCCTCACCTATTTCTCCGAGGCATTGGCCGGTCGCCGAAAGATCACAGCGTTTCCGCAATCCGAGCGGCCGCTTTATTTGATGGATAGTTTTCTTTTAATCGACCGGGTCCTTCAAGAGGGGACGTATCGCGACGAGTATCTTGGAGCCCTGATCTCAACACTCAAACGTGAATCCAAAGAAATCGTGTTGGTCCCAAGACTCTACGGCCGATTAACCCCAGGCCGAATGAAGATCCTCTATAAACGGCTCGAAGAGAGCGGGCATGCGTTTGCCACGGAATTCCAGTTATTGAGATTGAGCGATCTTCTCCGGATGGTGAAATTCATTCTTCTCTATCCCTTCGACGTGATTCGTTTGGCCATCCAAATTCCGAAAGAATCCAGCATGGATGTTCTGTTTACATCCGAACTGATCCATACCTTGTCATTGATCAATCTGGAAGACTTTGTGCGCTATCTGGTTGGCAAACGCTCAGGGGAAAAACATCCGCTGAAGCTCGTGGTTCTCAGTTGGAATGAAAATCAAACGATTGATAAAAACTTTTACAAAGGCATCAAGCGATCAGCCCCGACCTGCATCATCCTCGGCTGTCAGTTTTTTATCGCGTGCCCGGCTCTCTTGACCGATAAAATCGCGGCGTCCGAAATATCGACCGGAGTCACCCCTGATGTGGTTCTCGTGAATGGCCCGGCCTATGTGCGTGTGGATGCTCCCGTGCCCTATCGAAAGGGTGTTTCGATCCGCTATCCAGGGTTATTCGCTAAAACGATTTTTTGGCCCTCCAAAATTAAGACCTCCCTTTTTCTGAGCTTCTACCCGGGTCTCAACAAAGACATTGTGTCGCTGACCTCACTCGTCCCGTCACTCCATCGCGAACCTCTCGAGGTTCGAGCGCATCCAGCCGCGGCCAAGCATCTGCCAGAGCTGCCGGCTTCATGGAGTTATTCCACCAAAGACCGATATCAATTGATCGCGGAATCAGCCATCGTCATCACCGCGGATTCAAGCGTCGCCGTCGAAGCAGCGGCCTTGGGAACATCTGTTATTATTGTCGCGAGTCAAAATACGTTTTCACTCAATCCGATGCTTCCGCTCGGAGAAGGTGAAATCTGGAATATCGCATTCAGCGCCGAGGAGTTGTCAGTGATCCATGAACATCTCCTGACATTCAGAGGACAGAAACCGGATCGTATCGCGCAACTGGCGGCCGAATACAAAACCCAATGCTTTATTGAACCGACAGAAGAAAATATTATTCACGCGCTCGACCTGCGCGCCTAAGGAAAACGACATGACGT
>JAYWEN010000409.1:0-5468 GCA_043779245.1 Elusimicrobiota bacterium
CAAGAGACGTACCGCGCAGCGATAAAGGGGTTTCGGCGCAGGGCCTGCGATCACGTCGCCTGCAGGCGTGTAGTTGGATCCGTGACAGGGGCAGCGAAAGCGGTTTTCGGCTTGGAACCAATTGGGCGTGCAGCCTAAATGCGTGCAACGAGCCCAAAGAACATAAATGCCAGCCTCTTCGCGAACAATCCAAACACGTTGTTCCTTGGTCCATTTCGTAGAAACGCCGACAGGGTACTCATCAGGTTTGCCGGCCTTGAACGTTTGCGGAGGCTCGTAGAGCACGTTTGGAAAGATAAAACGCAAGGTGGCGCCCGCGCCGGACGCAGCAAACCCGAGCAAGGCTCCCCAGCCGAGCTTCAGGAATGACCGTCGCGAAATCTCTTGAGGTGCCGCAGCCGGTGTTGGAGGTTGTGAAACAGATTCTGACATGACGTGGTCGAATCCTACAGAATTCTCGCGGGTGAGGTCAAATCAGCACGCCGAGTGTGAAAAATTACTGTATTGGCACGAGCGTTTCAGGCAAGGTCGGATCGCCAGCCCCGAGTCGCCAGAACCCCACAGAGGGTACCCCTTGCGCGCCGAGCGCTGACACTTTGGCTTTTAGGCCGGCCGCCGTTTCGATCCACACGGTGTGAAGCTGTCCTTTGTCATCCGTATATTGAAACGTTCCAGATTGGGAGTCAAGATCGGTTTTTATTTTTTGACTATGCAGGTCTGCCAGATCACGTGCTTGGGCATATTCGATCGAATGCCCTGATCCAGATTCGGGCCAATCAAAGCCGCCCAAATGAAGAACGACACACAGCTTTTCTGGCGCAACAATGGTTTGAGAATACTTCGCCAGATCGACCACAGACTTTAAAGGAGCAATCGATCCGGCTTCGCTCGAACTGTAATGATAAAGATACGCCATGACTTTAATGCGATCGACATGAGGCGTGATGGCTTCCCAATCAATTGAGCCTGCCCCACTAGAATCATTTTCTTCGGTGGTTTCTGTGCGGGGCTGAAGGACCACGGAAAGCCATTTTTTGCGCGCATGCAGAGCCCCGCTTAACTCTTTAATAAAAAGCGTAAAAGCATCGCGGTCGCTCGAATTCACGCGTTCGTAATCGATGTCGATGCCGTCGAATTTTTCGGACAACGCCACGAGCTGTGCCACATGGGTGGCGCGCGCCTCAGGAGTCAAAATCGCTGCGTGAACACAAGCGGGATCTTTTAGCAAAGAGCCATGCGTCGTGGCGATGTCATTGACCACAGTCATAAGATATCGCGGTCGCCCCTCGTCGTCTGTGGGCATCAGAGATTTCATGCCATGGACTTCAGGCGTGGCAGGGACTAGATTCCCAGACGAATCGAATTGATAGGCAAATAGGGATATTTCTTCCCAAAGCTTTTTGCGGTGAGCCACCGCTTGCGCCCCGGCGTCAACATCCCAATATACGACCCAGCCGTTAAATGTAGGTTGAACCACTCGCGGTGGCTTCCGTCCATGCGCCCACGCAGGCGTGGTCGGTAAAAGAGTCGCATACGCGACCCATGTCAGAATCAAAATTGCGGCAGATCTATGCATTTTTCCAGCGCGATCATACCACTCAGGCAATTGCCTCTACCATCCTTTTAGATAAGGACCATAGGTCTTTCGGCTTAAAAATTTGGTCTTACGGTCTATTTACTGAAAGCTGAATTTGAGTAAGATATTCATTGTCAGGCTGTTGAAGTAAATCCGCAGAAGCCTTTGGGGTCCGCTCAAGCTACCGTTTCCCCCTTTGTTCTTCTCATCGAAAATCAGGAAAAAACTTATGGAAATGAACGTCCAGACGGAACCGTCTCAGTCTATTACTTTAGACTCCCCGATGCCTTTTGTGGAGCAACGGCGTAGCGTCCGTTATGAATTTTTGAGCAGCGCTTTAGTTGAAATTAAGACTTGGAAAGGCCGTCGCCGAGTGGATGGAATCATTCATGAAGCGAGCGAAAAAGGCCTGCGCCTCGAACTGAAAGAGGAGCACATCTTAAGCGAAGGCGATTCTGTCAGCATTCTTTGGAAGGTTCCGCCTGTCATGGGCTATGCGACAGCTGCCACCAAATGCTCGAGCGCCGGAACCATTATCCGTACGCGTACCCACGCGAAACAACCCAATATTTATGGCATCCGTTTTGATCAGGCCCTCGACGAACAGTTGGCCAAATCGGGCTCACGCTATCAAAATGCGATTATCCTCGCCGGCATTACGCTTCTTGGCGCCGATATCATTTTCCTAAAGATTCGAAATCTATCGTGGTTTTGGTATTCGCCATTTTTTCAAGGCTACAGCTTAGTCGTCAGCCTTTACATTTTGTCTAAAGTTGTTTTCTCGCTTTTCTATAAAGAACCCAAAGACAATGGATTTCATCCGAAAGTTTCGGTTATTATCGCCGCCAAAAATGAAGAACACCACATCACGGAAACCATCCAGCATTGCTTTAACGCAGACTACCCCAAAGATCATTTGGAAGTTTTGGCTGTTGATGACGGTTCAACCGACAAAACCTGGGACGTTCTAACCACTCTCCAAAAAAATTATCCGCAGCTGACGATTCATCGCTTCCCTAAGAATCGTGGCAAACGCCACGCGATGGCGTATGGAGCGGAACGAGCCGAAGGCGATTTCCTTATTTATATGGATTCAGACAGTTTCATTGAATCTGACGGTATTTACAAGATTGTTCAACCGTTCGTGGATCCAACGATCGGTGCGGTCGCGGGCCATTGCTTAGTTGAAGTCGAAAAAGACAACGCAATCTCCAAGATGGAAGCGGTTCGCTATTACATTTCGCAGCGCATCATGAAAGCAGCCGAAAGCGTATTTGGCGCCGTCACGTGTTGCCCAGGACCTTTCTCTGCCTACCGCAAAGAAGTCGTTTTAAAGTTTTTGCCGCAATGGGAGAATCAAAAATTCTTGGGTGTGCAGTCGACATTTGGCGACGATCGTAGTTTGACAAATTTCATCCTGCGAACGCACAAGGCCGTTTTCCATCACGGGGCGATCGTGCGCACTTACGTTCCACAAAGCTGGCATAATTTTTTCAAACAACAGCTGCGCTGGAAAAAATCGTGGGCCCGCGAGACCCTTGTGGCTTCGCAGTTTATGTGGCGTAAACATCCCGCGGCAGCGATTCCTTATTATTTCGGAATCATCCTTACGTTGATGTCTCCAATCGTTGCCCTCCATGCGCTGTTCTATTTGCCCGTATTCATGTCGGTGAGCTCAATGTCCTATCTCATCGGACTTGGCCTCGTGAATGTGTTTCTTTCCTCTATCTACTATTATTTCACCCGATCCAAATATTGGTACTTCAGCGTGTTGTTCACGGCGATTTACCTCTGCATTCTGTGCTGGCAAACCTACTACGCCATGTTGACGGTTCGCAAAACACATTGGGGAACTCGCTAATGTCTAATGGACCATCGACATCCTCTTCAAGCAGCAGCACCAGCACGGGAAACAATCGCCTGTCTATCGCGATGTTTATCCTCATTGGATTGTTTCCGTTTTATTGGTTTTTCTCCAAATCGCACCTCCCCAATTTAGCCGCCCCTGAAGGCCCTGCGGATTTCACGCCTGGCGCCTCCGATTGGTATCTCACCGTCAAAATGCCGGAAGCGCCGTTTGACTCCGTTGGCATGGAGGCTTACAAGAAAACGCTCTCGGCGTGGCTCGCCGGGTTACAGCGCGTCGGATTTCATCCGATTCTTCTCTCTGATGTTTACAGCCATGCCAATCATAACGCCGGACTTCCAGACAAGGCCGTGGTCCTGACCTTTGAACCGGGTTACGCGCATACCTACGAACTGGCCGCTCCAATACTTTCCTGGTACAAAACGCCGGCTGTATGGATTACCAACACGGCCGCCATCAAGCGATCCAATCGCAAATATGTCAGCAATTTCCGTATTTGGCGCATGAAGCATTCAGGCCAATGGGACGTCGGTTCGTATGATAGCCCGGGAGTTCTAACCATCCAAGCCAAACAGAACGGCAAGATGGCTTTCGGAAGCGCCTCCCAGCCCACTTGGGTTACTGGTGGCAAGATGTCCTACGCAATCAATCAACGCAAGGCTCCCAACCGCATGAACCGTCTAAAAACCAATTTAGACTGGAGCGATCATGAATTTGTGAGCCGGCTCCTCAGTGAAGTACCCGTCACAGGAACATCTCAGCTTTTGGTACGACAAGTCGGAGATCGCGCTTGGGGATTCGCCATGCCTGGGACGTCTTACACCGATCAGCTTGTTGGACTTAAATCGCCTCTCGATAAACGCGCTGTGAGTATCTCGTGGTACGGCACTCGGGGGCTCGATGATTTTGATTTGCAGATGAATGCGGAATCTGTGGTCGGAGAATTGTGGCTTCTCATTCGCTCCGATCGCGAGACTGGAGACAGCGTGAGACTCGGCTTTACCGCCAACGCGATCAAAGTGGAAACCGAACATGGCGGCCAACGCAAACGATTAGCGATTGTGCCTGTTAATGCATTTAACCAGAAGAATAATCTGTCGGCGAGCGTCTTCGTGAAAGGCAGCCGAATGACAGTTTCGATCGGCGGAAAGCCAGTACTCGATATCAATTCAATGCCTACCGCCGTCGCCAATAAAGCAATTTTAGAAATGATGGTCTATAGTCGCATCCGCGGAACCGCGGCGGCCGACAACATCCGAATGATTTTTACGCCCCAAACCGTCGCCGCATCCTCCAACCCGAAAGCAGGATAACTCCCTTGAAAAAAATAAACCGACGTATCGTCCTAGTCACTGCATGCCTTTTATCTATGAGCTCAGGCCATTTGTCTTTTGCCGCCGACCAAGACGGCATTAACCAGGTTCGAGACAAAGCCGCCGCCGCATTTCGCGCGAAGCGCTATGACGACGCCATTGAGGGATATCGCCAAATCACTCAGGTGCAACCCAAGAATCCGGACGCCTTTAAAGATCTTATGTGGGTGCAATGGCAAGCGCACCGATATCGCGATACCGCCGAATCCGCCGCCAAGGTCACGAAGCTAATTCCTTACGATTTAGAATCCTGGAACCTCATGGGCCGCGCCTATCAAGCCACGGGCGACAAGCCGCGCGCGCTTAAAGCATTTCAAAAGAGTCTCTCACTTTTCCCCAACGATCAAGATCTCAAAAATACAGTGAGCCGATTGGAATCCGAAGTGCGCGCCATTAACCCCAATTCTGCTTCGATCGAAGAGCTCGAACAAATCAGCGGTAGTATGCCGAATGAAGCCAACGTGTATACCCGTTTGGGACGCGCACAGCTTCGTGAAGGGATGTACCAGGAAGCGGCTCAAACCTGGGCGAATGCCGCGCAGCATTTTCCAGAGAACGTCAATTTTCAATTTCAAGCCGCCAAAGCTTTTTACTACAGCGGCCAGCAGGAAAAGGGAATCATTAAACTGAAGCAGCTCATTCAAACGACTCC
>JAYWEN010000410.1:0-15640 GCA_043779245.1 Elusimicrobiota bacterium
TATCGTAGAAGCGCAAACGCGTGTGGCGAAATTTTATTTTCAAGACGGGAGCGTGGAAGCCGCCTGCCCGCCTCTCAAAGCGCTCTTGCATATCATGGCCCACGGCACTTACAACGGAAAGAGCATCGATTCTCCGGAGGTTCGCGGGCTCTTTTTGCGCGAGGCCCTGGTTAAAAGCGATTGGTATCAAGAGCGCTTACGCACGAAGCAGGATCGAGACATTAATCTTTGGCGGCGTCATTTGGCGTCGCTCGAATCCCATCGCGGCAACGCCAGTGTTCAGAAAAATTCTATGGTTCCGCTTGATCAACGCTTGGCCTTCGCGCGCGCTCACCTTGAACGCGTGAGTGCTCCCGAGTATTTGAAAGAACTTATCGGCACGATCGGAGCCGATCCCTTTCACCTTCAGATGCCTTCGTCGGATGACAAAAAGACGTCTACCCCTCGCAGCGCCGTCAACGCTTAATCAGGTTTTCGCTTCCAGCGGTTGTGCAGCCACATCCACTGTCCTGGATCCTCGCGGATCCATGCTTCCACGATAGAGGTTAGTTTTTGAGTGTCCTCCGTGATCGCGGCTTGCGCGTCCGCACTTTCACTCAACGTCACGGGGGCTCCGCAGATGATGCGAATTTTATTTCCAATCCAAACGTTATGCATGGGGAGAACCGCGCAGCCGGTTCGTCTGGCAAGGATGGGAACAAGCGTATTCGTGGCGGCGGGCCGACCAAAAAAATTTACAAATACACCGCCCTTGTAAAAGTTTTGATCGATCAAGACGCCTAGAATTCCGTTGTCGCGCAAAAGCCGTAAGCCTTCCTTGAATACTTTCCGACTATCAATCACGCCTCCGCCGCCGGCAGACCGAACTGAAGTGACCATCGCGTCCAAGCGCGGGTTATCGAGCGGGCGGACCACCATCGCAATTTTGGGATAAAGGCGCGTGACATAAATAGCCATCAGTTCCCAAAAGCCGAAATGGGCCGTAAAAGTGATCATGCCTTTGCCTTGGCGAAACGCTTCACGGATGTGTTCGAACCCTTCAATCTCCACCATGTCTTCCATCTCGCGGTCAGTCATCAAGGGGATGCGCGCGTAGCGAGCAAATCCGCGCGCCAGGTTATCGAGAGATTCCTTTCCAATCAGCCGACATTCTTGAGGCGTTTTTTGAGGAAAAGAACGTTCGAGTTGCTCTTGAATCAGCTGCCGACGCTTGGGAATAAAAAAGAGGACGAGCGATAAGAGGAAGCGACAAAGCCAGTAACACCCAGAGATAGGAATTACTTGTAGAAACCGGAAAAGGCCACGTAATAGACCGTATTCAAGGCCAACAACGACGGACGATTTTGTTCGGGCCATGCTGCCGAATCGTACAACATTCTCAAATACTGTTTACTATTAGACCTGGTCTAATAGAGCGAGGAGCCAGCGGGTTTCTTTTTCGAGATCGGTGAGGCTTTCGTAGCCCATAGACTGAACAGGCTTTCCTTCCAAGAGAACGCGCGCGCCATGATTGGTCCAGGCTTGCGGATACGCTTTTACGAGATCGGCTAAAAGAAGTTTAAAATTGCCCAGCACGTAATATTGCTTTCGCTCTTTGAGGCAGGCGTAGTTGAACATTTGAGCATCGACGCGGTACCGGAGCCAGGGATCCTTATAAAGGAAATCTGCGTGAAAGACCAAGTCACAATGCTGTTGGGTCTTCTCTACCAATCGGCTTTTTCCACCGATATTGACGGGAAGACCCGTTCCTAAAAGAATTACTGTGCTCATGATTTTTTGTCCGGCACTTGGACCTTCCTTGATGAGCTTGGTTGTTTTGGAGGTATGAGTTATTCCCGCGGCGGCGATCAATACCGGTGGGTTCGCGAGGAGTAGATCAAGCGTTTGAGCAGGCTTTATGTCCGGAAGTGGAATGAAGGATTTCGAGGCCATACTGAATGTTTCCAGTCCCGCGTTTTTCAAATCCTGAACGAGCTTTTTAGAGTCAGTCTCGCTCAAGTTTTCCGCCAGAACCCCCCAACCATTTTTGGCAACCAAGATTTGATCCTGAAGAGGAGTTTTCCGGACTGAGGCAAGCGCTTTAGCCACAAGCATCGGATTGCGGGCGTTGGGGTCGGCCAAGATCACCGCAAATGAATCCATGATTCAGTTTAGCCGAACAGAACTCATTTACAAGGAAGATCACCGAATTCTTTCGATAACACACAATTAACACCTGTTAAGACTTGATCGATGAATCGCATCGTCTTTTATGGTGGAAACGGCTATCTTCTTTGATCCCATACAAAATCATTGCCCTTTTTTCAGATTTGGGTTACAAAACAGCTCGTTCATTCGTTTTCGAAACATCGGCGTAACATTCGGAGGTTAGACCTATCGCATGAGGATCTGTTGGCCGCTTTCAAGCATCCTATTTATTTTTCTCGCAGCCTATTGCTCGGCGGCCGATATTGGCTTGCCGCCCAATAAGCCTGCCGCGCCCCCTCAATCACGTAGCGCCGCACAGACTCCGCGGGCACCTACGGTTTCAAACTTTTTAATTTCCTCTGATCGTGCGACTGTGCAATCGACGTATCTGAATATTTTTGTCCCGACGAAATCGGTGCCCATAGGATTCACGGGCAACGTAGCCACAGGAAATGCCGGAGACACGGCTCAGGCCTATAAAAATGCGGTGGTAGCTCGGATTAATTGGCTCCGTCAGCTCGCAGGCGTGCCGACGATCACAGGACTCAATCCGACGTGGAATCAAAACGATCAAAAGGCCGCGCTTATGTTTAGCGCCAATGGGCAACTGAGCCACTCACCCCCCTCCACCTGGACTTATTACACACCAGAAGGCGCTAGCGCGGCGGGAAGTTCCAATATTTGCCTCGGCTTCAGCTTAAGCGATCCAGGCTGCGTTGAACTCTATATGCAGGACGCTTCCGCCAGCAATTCAGCCGTCGGACATCGTCGCTGGATCCTCTATCCGCAGACACAACTGATGGGCACAGGAGACGTCGCAGGGTCTGGCGGATTTTCAAATGCAAACGCGCTTTGGGTATTTGATACCGCGAACATGTGGGGGCCGCGTCCCCCAACGCGCGATACGTATGTCGCTTGGCCGCCGCCAGGATTTATTCCCTACATGATTGTTCCGAGCATGTTTTGGTCCTTTTCCTATCCCGCCGCCGACTTCACAGCGGCGACCATTTCCATGACGAGCGCGGGCGGTTCAATCCCGGTTACGCTCCAAACACAGGCCCAAGGCTATGGCGAAAATACCATCGTGTGGTCTCCTCAATCAGGAAACCTGGGTTCGATACCATCTGCCGACACGTCGTATACGGTCACGGTGAACAATGTGAAGATCGGCGGGAACCCTCAGAATTTTTCTTATACGGTGACCGTGTTCGACCCGGCGACTGGCGGAGGAGGCGGAACCTCGTTGACTTTAGGATCGGTTACGGGTTCTCTGACCACAATCAATCAGGCTCAATTGCTTGCTAACGTTTCAGGAGGCAGCGCTCCATATACGTATAGCTGGACAGCTCCTGCCGGAGTGGCTTTGAGCAACCCGTCGATCGCCAATCCGACGGCCCTCTTCTCTGCGACCGGAACCTTTCATTTTTCTGTTGTCGTGCGAGATAGCGTGGGGGCAGTTTCCGGATCTGTTGATGTGGCCGTTTCCAATCCTGGTTTTATTATTTTTGTCACACCTCCAGGCACGTCTCTACAGACGGGAGTCACTTATCCCTTTTCAGCGAGTGCTTCAAATCTTTTTACGGGCCAGCCGATTTCTCCTCCGCCTATTTATCAGTGGAGCATCACCTCTCCATCCAATCCGCAGGCCACTATTAATAGCGCAGGCCAATTTGTGGCGTCAGCGGCTGGAACTTATCACGTGCAAGCCGGGGCGCTCACAAATTCTGGAGGCGTCGACGTCACCGTGACTGGATCAGGCGGCGGGACCCCTAACGTGACATTGCAAAAGAGTGCTTCCCCTTTAAGCGTTGCAGCCGGAGAGACGGTCACATTTTCGATTGAGTATCAGAATTCCTCTTCCACGAATGCCACAAACGTGGTGATTACGGATGCCGTACCCACCGGCTCGACTCTGAAGCTCGGAACGATTACGGCTGGCGGAGCGATTTCAGGAAACACAATCACATGGAATTTAGGAACGGTTGCTGGGAACGGTTCGGGGACTGTAAGCTTTCAGGTCATCACGAATTAACGTCGGTGCAGGTTTGGAGGTACGCGTCATGAATTATTTTAAACGAATTTTGATTCTGGGGATAACAGCATCTCTCGCCACGTCTTCGTGGGCCAATTTGTCAAATACGGCGTCGTCATCCTATAAAGATGCGGCTGCTAATACCTATACCGCGACAAGCAATACGGTCATCGTAACTGTGATCTCTGTCCCAGCGATTACAAGTCCGTCGACGGCCACGGGAGATGTGGGTGTCGCATTCTCGTATCAAATTACGGCTTCGATGACTGCCACGAATTTCAGCGTTTCAGGGAGCTTGCCTTCCGGGATCTCCTTAAACGCAAGTTCTGGGCTGCTTTCAGGAACACCAACGGTCTCCGGTACCTTTACCGTGACGATTGGCGCCACTAATGCCGCAGGAACCGGCACGAGCTCCCTGGCCATTACTGTGCATCCAGCGGCTACCGTAAGCTTGCAGAAGTCCGCTTCTCCGACGTCAGTCAAAGCAGGAGACACGGTGACCTTTACCATTCAGTACCAGAATACGACTTTAGGCAGCGCGACCAATGTGGTGATCAATGACGTGATCCCGACTGGCTCGACGCTGAAAGCAGGCTCGATCACGGCAGGAGGAACGCTTGCGGGCAACACGATTACCTGGACGCTCGGCACAGTCGCTGGAAATACAAGCGGCTCGGTCAGCTTCCAAGTGACAGCTAATTAAGGAGATGATTATTCGCTCAGACGTCTTGCGTGCTATCGTCGTAATGTTTGCTCTCGGGGTTGCGTCGATGGTTCAGGCGGATCTTTTGAATACCGCCTCAATCAGTTTTCGCGATGCCACCGGGAACCACACGATTCCCAGCAATACGGTGCTCGTGACGGTAACGGCCAATCCCGCGTCCGGCGCGTTGCCGGATCCTGTGCTCACGGATATCGAGGGAAAAACGTTTGGCATTCGGGATAGTTTGTCTCTTACGTATGGTGGCAACGCCAGTGGATTCAATTGGCAATTTGACTTGGAAGCAGCTGCATCCGCAGGCGCCCAGCGTTCTCTGACTCCTGCGCGAGCGACATCTGGGGCTATCGCCACTCGTACTCCGCAGCTCAGTTTGTCTGCGTTGTCTTTATCCGCCGGTCAGTATCTCGTCAAAGTTCAAGCCGTAAATGGAAGCCAGTTTTCTAATTGGGTGAGCGCACACATTTCGGTTGTGAATTCCGACTTAAGTCGCGTCCGGGTTTATCCAAATCCTTGGAGAAACGATCTGCATCGTAGTCGACCGCTCACGTTCGAAGGCTTGTCGAGCAATTCAGTTATTAAGATTTTCTCGGTCTCTGGTCGCGTGATAAGAAGTGTGAATGTCTCGAGTAATCAATACATGTGGGATTTAACGACGGACTCCGGCGAGAATGCTCCATCGGGCCTCTATGTTTATCTCGTGACAGATGCCGATGGTAATAAAGCAAAAGGCAAATTCGCGCTCGTTCGATAGCCGGACCTACCCACTTCGCAGGATCAATAAATTCTCTCTTCAAACACAACCTTAAGATTTCTTAACTCTTTACAACTAATTAGAGTCTAGTTTAAGGATTGTTTTAGTCACTTCATATATCTTAAGTATTTAAGGTTTACACTTTTTGTTAATTCCGCTACACATCCTTAGAGTTTATTGCACGTAACACTGATTTAACTGTCGCGACACATGGACGTAACTTTCAGGAGATAGAGATAACTCATGACCACAGAACGGCAATTCAAAAGTCAAAAGGCAAATGTCAAAAAGCAAAAGTGGCCGGATCTACTTTTGACCTTTGCCTTTTGCCTTTTGACTTTTGATTTGCCGCTCCATGCAGCCTCGGGGTCTGAAGGCGCAGCGTTTCTCGAAATTCCCGTCGGTGCGGGCCCTGCGGCGCTTGGTTCAGCGTACTCCGCTTTGGCGCATGATGCGTATGCTCCTATTTATAATCCTGCCGGGTTGGGATTTGTCAACAACACTCAGCTCGCTGCACAACATCTCTCCTATTTAGAATCCATCAATTATGAATTTGGCAGTTTAGTGACTCCCCTCAAAGCCAACATATCTGCTTTCGGCGCGTCGATTCAATATCTCGGGTCCGGAAGCATTAATCGAACCGAAGTCGATTCGAGCGGCGCTGCCATAAACAACGGAGACCAGACGGGAACATTCTCCAGCTATTTTGCTTCCTACAACCTAGCCTACGGACAAAAAGTGTTGGAAAGGTTAGCCTTGGGCGTAACGGGAAAAATGATCCGCGCAAAAATCGACGACGTTTCGGCTTCGGCCTATGCGTTGGATTTAGGCGGACTCTATAAAGCCAATGACAAACTAAACTTATCTGCCACTGTAAACAACCTCGGCACCAAGA
The DNA here is from genome assembly GCA_043779245.1 of Elusimicrobiota bacterium. Classification (GTDB taxonomy): domain Bacteria; phylum Elusimicrobiota; class Elusimicrobia; order 2-01-FULL-59-12; family 2-01-FULL-59-12; genus JANLWZ01. The sequence continues at coordinate 6,587 of JAYWEN010000410.1, forward strand.
TTAATTTTTTGAATCAGTCGGATCCTCTTCCCTTAGAAGGTCATGTGGGAGCGGCTTACGATGTTCGACGCAATATCACAACCACAGCCGAAGTGGTCTACAGCAAGTCTGGGCTGGCTTCTGGACGTTTTGGCGCGGAATGGACTCCTCTTGAAGCGATCTCCTTGCGAACGGGATATAAAACCGAGACCACAAAAGGCCTTTCCGCCTTGGCGGGACTGACGGTAGGACTGGGGCTTCACTTATTTGGCCAAGAGTTCGCCTATGCCTGGCTTCCTTATGGAGACCTTGGTGACACGCAGTATTTTTCCTTACTCTTAAAGTTCGGTGCCCACGAAGAAGCGCGGCGGAATCTCATTCAATATCAATCGATTAAAGCCCACCGCAGCGTGAAGTCTAAGACCGCTATTGATAAATCCGCGACCATGGATCCCGAATACCAGCAGCTCATGCAGCTGCTTCAGACCAACGACGCCCACGTGGCCCGAGCCAACTCCACCACTCTAGACGAATAACCTTACTCGTTCGCGCTACAGTGGTGCAAAGGATCGATCGTTTTTAAAGCTATGAACTACGCTGAGAGAAAACGCAGTTGGGCACGAACCGCCTCTGGCAGCTTGTTGCTCGGAGCGCTTGCGATTTTGTCGTCCAACGCCGGTGCGACGATTACACCGGTTCCTGACAATGAGGAATGGACGTTTCTTACCCTTATTAATGAGTTCCGAGCCCAGAATGGTGTCAGCGCGCTGCAGATGTCCATCGCTCTCGTAAACTCCTCCAAGTGGATGAGTACCGACATGGCCACTAAAAGCTATTTTTCCCACACAGACAGTTTGGGGCGCGACCCATTCACCCGCATAACGGCGTTTGGATATACCTATGGAACCTGGGGGGAAAATATTGCCGCTGGCAACAGTACGGCGCAAGCCGCCTTGACTCAGTGGCAGAATGCCTGCGACCCGGATGGATCCGGCAACTGTACTTACGCGCACCGCGTCAACATGCTCAATCCTGCTTACAAAGTGATCGGGATCGGGCGAGCGTTTGGCGCTTCGTCGACGTATCAATGGTATTGGACCACCGATTTTGGCGGGGCCGTGGACGCTACGTTAACTCCTCCCAATGGTACACCGGTTCCAACAATTACGCAGCAGCCCTCGAATGCGACCGCCCCCGCCGGCCAAACGGCTACTTTCGGTGTGACCGCCACGGGCGCAACCTCCTATCAATGGCAATCGCAAGCGTTCGGCACATCCGGCTTTTCGAATATTGCCGGCGCCACCAGTTCTGTGTACACGACACCGGCCACGGTGGCCGGGGATAATGGCAAGCAGTTTCAATGCGTCGTGACCAACGCGGGTGGATCGATGACCTCTAATCCCGCCACGTTGACCGTCAACACGCCCGTTCTCCCAGCGATTTCGGCTTTTAGCGCTTCCCCCACGAGTGTCACCAGCGGGGGATTAAGCACATTGAGTTGGACGACCTCAGGCGCGACGAGCCTATCCATTGATCAAGGCGTTGGCATTGTGACTGGTTTAACGTCAAAGAATGTCACTCCAACGGTTACGACCACCTATTCGCTTTTGGCTACGAACGCGTCGGGTTCAGCTACGGCCACCACCACCATCACCATTATTGTTCCCAGCCCCGCGGCACCGACGATTACGCAACAACCCGCGAACGTCACGGTGACGGTCGGCCAGACGGCCACCTTTACTGTGTCGGCAACCGGTGCGACCTCTTACCAATGGCAATCAAAACTTTTGGGTGCCTCGAGCTTTTCGACGATTGCCGGCGCGACAGGATCAAGCTATACGACGCCCGGGACGAATGCTGGAAATAACGGAATGCAATTTCAATGCCTGGTATCGAACAGCGGGGGGTCGGTGTCGTCGAGCGTCGCCACACTAACAGTGATTACACCCGTATCTCTTCCCACAGTCACAGGATTCAGCGCAAGTCCGGCCACGGTCTCGGCTGGTGCATCAAGCTCCTTATCATGGACGACGACCGGCGCCACCGGCCTTTCGATCGATCAGGACATTGGATCCGTCACGGGCTTAACGTCTAAAACAGTCAACCCTTCCGTGACGACAACCTACATTCTTTCTGCCTCCAACAGCGCTGGAACTATCACAGCGCAAACGACTATTACCGTTACGCCTGTGACCAATCCCACGGGACCGACCATCACCCTTCAGCCGGCCGACCAAACGGTGCAACCTGGCAATCCTTATACGTTCATAGCCGCCGCCACCGGAGTCGGCACACTTAAATATCATTGGTTCCAAAACGGAGGTTCAATTCGTCGAGCGGACCAGCCTTCCTACACGGCCGATGCGGCTTTCTTGGCCGATGATGGAGCAACCTTTTACTTACAAGTAACCGATGACCTCGGAACTGTGACAACACAGACCGCGACCTTGCATGTCGGAACGACGCCGCCAGCACCAGTCGCCCCCACGATCACGCAGCAGCCGGTAGACCAAACTGTTTCAGCCGGAAACACGGCCCCGTTCTCCGTCGCAGCGAGCGGAACATTGCCGCTGACCTATCAGTGGTATAAAAATAGCGTGTTGATTAACGGTGCGACAGGTTCGACCTATACGACCCCGGCTACAACTCTCGCCGATGAAGGCACTCCTTTTTCTGTCGTCATTAACAACGCCGCCAATACTCCGGTGACAAGCGTTCAAGCGACGCTCCATGTCACAAGCACACTTCCGCCAGCGACCGTCGCGACTCCCACGATTTCGCCAAACGGCGGATCCTTCACCGGTTCGGTGTCCGTGTCCATAGCATGCGTAACCTCCGGCGCTTCGATTTATTTCACGACCAACGGTTCAGCACCATCGACTGGTTCAACCCTTTACTCCGATCCTATTACGCTCACGACCAATACAACCATTCGAGCCGTAGCGGTTAAAGCAGCAATGGCAACGAGCGCCGAAGCGGCTCCTACGTCATTTACCGTTTCGGTTTCGACACCGACGTCACCGATCGTCATTCAGGTTCAGCCGGCGGATCAGACAATGGCGGTGAATATAACAGGCTTGTTCTTGGTTTCAGCGACCGGCCCTGGAACGTTACTCTATCAGTGGTATAAAAATGGCGTGGCGATTTTCCGAGCCAGAGAATCCTCTTACACTTATCAACCCCAGAGTATGACGGAAGAAGGAACGCTTTTCTTCGTCGTCATTACAGACGGATTTGGCGATACGACCACAAGCCGTAATGCCGTACTTCATGTCACGGACATTCCGCCGCCTGCGACGCCCAATATTTCAAACATCGATGGAAGAACGTTCTCGCCGCGCGATTCCTTGGCGGTACCGTCCTACGCGAGCGACACGGTTTATAACTGGGAAATTAGTTATCTGGGTTCACGCGTGTTGGCGAATGGAGCGGGATCGGCTATCGATTCAGCGAGCGCTATGGCTCCCGGCCAGACCGTGGCTACCCTGATGGCAACGACTTCGCACCTGGCTTTGGTCGATCTTCATCTTTCCCCAGGACGTTATGCCGTTCGCGTTCAAGCCATGAACAGTGCAGGGGCGTCGGGATGGGCGACCGGAAATATTTCGGTCGTGAGTGCCGGCGTTTCCAGCGCTCGAGTCCGTCCCAATCCGTGGAAGTCGACCTCGGGCTCGGATCACATCACCTTTGATCAAATGACCACGAACACGACGGTGAAAATATTCTCCGTGTCGAGCCGGCTCGTGAGAACGCTATCGGCCCCCACGGGCGATGTCGCCTGGGACCTCACCAATGACTCGGGCGACAAAGTGGCTTCGGGAATTTACCTCTATCTCATCACGGACACCGACGGCAATAAAACCAAAGGCAAACTCGCCATCATTCGCTAGTCCGTACGCCCTCCTCCGGGTTCTACCGCTATAATGTGAAGATGAATTCACAAACGCGTCCCATCAACCTTCAAGCCATCGCAAAAGATACTCTCCTGAGATACGGTTTTCTTGTCGACTCCACGCCCGCCGCACAAGCGGAAGCCGCCCAAGCAGTTGAGCCTGATTTTTCCAAAGGTTCGCTTGTCGATCTTTCGGCTCTCTTTTGGTCTTCCATTGATAACGACGACTCACGGGACTTGGATCAGATTGAATATTTGAAGACGGAGGCGCAGGGATTCCGACTGTACGTCGCCATTGCGGATGTGTCGGCGCTCGTATCTCAAAATTTCGCGATCGATCAGGCCGCGCAACACAACACGACTTCCTTGTACACAGGCGTGCGCACTGTTCCCATGCTGCCAGAGAAACTATCGACCCACCTGACATCTCTCTTGGAAGGTCAAAAGCGTCTCGCCATCGTCACAGAAATGGTCTTTGCTTCCGACGGAAAGATGATCGACTCTAAAGTCTACGCGGCGATTGTCATGAATCAAGCTCAGCTGACCTATAACGCGGTAGCCGCTTGGTTAAACAACGAAGCGGGAGACGGTTCAGAGGTGACGGTTCGCGTCTTAGCAAAGATCCGCGCGAATCAAGATTTGCAAGAGCAGCTCAAAAATCAACATGCTCTAGCCGGCGTGCTGAAGAAAAGACGGACAGAGGCGGGCGCACTGACGTTCCAAACCGTTCAGCTGAGACCGGTGGCTACGCCCGACGGACATTGGGAACTTCAAGGCAGTGTTCCGAATGAAGCCAGTCACCTGATCGAGGATTTTATGATCGCCGCCAATCAAGCCTCCGTGGCGTATTTGCAATCAAAAGGATTTCCCACTCTCCGCCGAGTCGTGCGGACTCCAAAAAACTGGCCGCGCATCGTCGAGTTGGCAGGGTCGCATGGCGTTCAACTTCCATCCGAGCCGGACGCCAAAGCGCTAGAAGGTTTTTTGGCGGCGCAACGTCTGAAAGATCCTGAACACTTCCCGGATTTATCCCTTTCGGTGATCAAGCTTCTCGGGCGGGGAGAGTACGTCGTGGCCTCCCCCACGGGTGAGGCGCCTGGACATTTTTCACTCGCCGTGGAAGGGTATTCGCACTCGACGGCGCCGAATCGCCGATATCCGGACATAATCACCCAGCGATTGTTGAAAGCAGCGATCGGCGGCGCCAAAGTTCCTTATTCCATGGATGAGCTCACGCAGCTCGCACAGCACTGCACGCAGAAAGAGGACGATGCGAACAAAGCAGAGCGATCGATTCACAAGAGTGTCGCGGCGGCCGCGATGACCTCGCAAATCGGCCAAACGTTTGACGGTTTCATTACGGGCTCGTCTGATAAAGGGATCTGGGTTCGTCTCGTGAAACCCCCCGTCGAAGGAAAAGTGGAAGTTGGCGGTCAGGGCTTGTCGGTCGGCGACCGCGTGACCGTGAAGCTTATGAGTACTGATCCCGTGCGCGGTTACATTGATTTCAATGTCGTTCCCCGCCGGTAAAAACGTCTTTATCACGGTGGCGACTGGATGGCGTTGATCTCTACGTGAGTGGTCTCGATGCTGTCGTTGAAGTTTAAAATCTCGTAAAATCATAGTCCTATGGTTCATACCACCGCTTTCGGAAACGAAGTTCTTGCAGAAGCCCAAAAGCTTCGCGAGTCGGGGCTTGATGCCAATCAAATCGCGGGGATTCTCTGCAAAAAGGATGCTCAGGGGAAAAACTACGGCATCGGAATTCTTTTGGGCTCGAATGGGAAACCTCTTCCGACCTCTCCGACGCTTTTAGAGTACGTCCAGAAAGAAATTCAGGATAGTGGATCAGGAAGCTACTTTAATTCGGAAGCCTTGAAGAAGGACATGCTCGAGGCCGTGCTCTGTTGGCAGGGAGTGCCTGAAGCGCTTTGGCCGCACTTCCAGTTGCTTCTTCCGTCGGATGCCGGGACAGGCGCCGTACAGACGGCTCTCCAAGCCGCCATTCTGCTCAACGACAAATTTACGACACTGGCGGTCGAAGAGTTGGGGTGGCCTGCCTACAGAGCCCTGGCCAGTTCCGCGCGGTTAGCATTTCAAGAATATCCCTCTGATGGTATTGGCCAAGGAGTTGGCGTTCTTCCGCTGTATCAGTCCGGGCCCATGAACACGACCGGAAAAGTGCCATCGCTCGACACCGTAAAAGCCCGAGCGCAATCGGCTAAAGCGGCAGGGACGCCGATCGTTCTCGACCGTGCCTACTCGGGTTTTGAATATGCACGCCTCTTGGGCGAAAAGCCGTACGTCGAGATCATGAAAAAGAGTTTTGCGGCTCAGGTACTGCCATTCATCGAAGCGGGAATTCCTTTTGCCCTCGCGATCAGCCCAACAAAAGCCTTCGTCACATTTTCCCTAAGACCTTGCGGCCTGCTTCTGATCTTTCATCCTGAACCCGTCAAGCTTCAATCTCTCGGACCCAAGCTGGCAGGACTCATCCGCGCGCGCGGCTCCTCATTCGAACATCCGATTACGCGAGCGTTTGTGAAAGCCATGGTGAAGGATCGCGCGAAGATGGAAGAAGAGCATAGCCAAGCGTTGGGGCGGACGGCGGAAACGGAACGCCAATGGAAGGCTTTAGTAAAGGGGACCGCGATTGAACCGCTTTTCTCCGACGCCTACGCGGGACTCTTCAGAAATCCGAAAGCCAAACCTGAAGCGCCGCGCGAAATCTATGGGGCGCATCTCTATCCGGTTTTTGCCGAAGGCCGATGTCGATTGAATGTGACGGGACTGCCGGCGGACGCCGAGCAGGCAAAACAGCAAGTGTCCTTTTTCGCTGAGTACTGCTACTGAGGCTGACCCTTCATTTCAATTTCCGGATGCCGAATGAGCCCGCCCAAATGAGCGGTTTTAGCCATCCCAGCCGAGACCATCAAAACTCCCAAGAGCACTAGAGCCAACAGCCAGACGGGCGCTCCCTGCGGCCGTCGAGAGAACCACCATCCCACTAAAGCGATCACTCCGACCACCCCGCCCGCGACACCCGCGGCTTCTCCGGCTTCAGCATGTTCATGGATGAGCTCATGAGTTACGCCCTCAAGCCCTCTTGCGACTTGCGCGGCAGGAGATCCTGTGAGAAAGACAGGCGCTGTGAGGACCGCCATCAAAACAATCCCGAGGAGTCCGGCTTGGATGATGTCGCGGCTTTGGCGAATCAACCCAATGGTGAGCAACAGAAAACAAAGCGGAAAGCCAACAACTGGGATGTGATTAATAACGAGATGCGCGTAGGCTCCATTCATAAACATTCCCCTTTGTATTTATTCGTGCAACGCCGGCCAGAGCGGCACGAGCGATTTGGCGAGCGACGACGTAATGCTTGCCATGGTGGTCTGTGTATTTAATCCTTCATAACTCATACGACCTGACCAAAGAATGGATCCCGTTTCCACATCCACCATTCGGGCGATGAGTGCGGCTTGCGCGGCAGACGTGAGCACCTGAGAATCTGGCACTCCGATCACGGATCCCCCAGGAAGCAGGTCAGACCCACTTACTGGCGTCACCGTATTCGCGTTATACCCGCGGCGGGACTGCGTGACCAAATAGCTTTGGCTCGGCACATTGTTGGCGACAGTCCCAACGAATATCGCATCAACCCCTAAAATCTTTCCGATCTTTTTGACGGTCGTGGGATCGAGCAATTTTCCCGACGATAAATTTTGTTCCTGCATCATCGCATCCAAGCGCTGACGTTCAACCACATCGGCGCCATGTTGCAAGAGATCCTGCGTGAGCAGGTCGGCGGCCACATCCCCATTCTGTCCGCCAAAGGTCGCGACCGCAACACGGTGAATGCGACTAAAGTCTGCGCGAGAATTTACAGCAATTTCAGGCGTCGCACATCCGGACAAAAGGAAACCGACCAGGACTATACAGCTTTTTATCTTTTTCATTGGCTCAGATGGTGAATGTGTTTTTCTGCCATGGCTCGTTTCGTGGGGTCTGTTTCTCCAGAAAGATATTTCTGCCAAGCGTCCTGGGCTTTGTCATTCAGATTCTTGCTCTCATAAATAAGTCCCAGCATGAAATAGGGATCCGTCGAACGAGGATTGAGAGTAACGGCTTTTTCAAAGGCACTTTGGGCTTGATCGATCTGACCGGCCTTCCGGTAGGCAAATCCCAAATGAACCCAGAGTTCTGCGTTGTTGGGATCGGCTTTGACATCTTGTTCCAAAGCCGAGACCGCGCGGTCCTTCGGATCCTGTGCAGAAACAGTGGCGTGAGTAAAGGTGAGCTGATAAATCGCGAGCGCGAGGCCAGCGACACTCATGACGATCCAACGACGCGGAGGTACTTTCATAGGGGTCTCCCGAGATGTCTTTATCGTATCAATCCTTAGACGGATTTTCGCGCCCTTTGTTCCAATTTGAGAGTGATAATACGGCGAGGAAGAATAGTTTTAGAAACTATCAGACTGTTGCAGATTTATAGAGAGCCTTACTTTTTAGTCGAAGACTAATTATTCTGGTCGCTTGGCCTGCCTGTATAACGCCATCGCGCTCACAGCTAATAAAGTCCAAACAATAGAGTTGGATTGTGATAACGAAACCCAGTCGTTCGGACTAACCCGATCGGTCAACATATGTGTCACGTAATTTTCAAGACGCAGTATCATTTTAAATTAATGAACGAAATAGAATATTGTCGCGACTAAAGCCAGCATTGTTGCCGCTGTGCCCCCCGCTAAACTTTTTGCTCGTGCAACATCCGAATTGAATTGATTCATAGTCCCTCCTCCCAGCCTGGCCCCTGTTCAAGGCAATAAAAAAGCCCTCGATCGATCTGGTTTCAGATCACTCGAGAGCATTCTCGCCGCAGGGCGCCTCCGTCGGCGCCGTCTATTCAGTTAAACTTCTGCTTTTATAGTACGACGTTTATCAGACTCTGTCAATAATTCATCCACGCTCATATATGGGATTCTACCGTTTCTTGGTTTGACGAGGCTGGAGCAGTAATACGAAGCCCCAATCCGCTCTTTCCGTTAACGGTTCGTAGTGAGATTTGATCCACTCGAAAAGATGCTGCGCTTCGGGCGAATACTTTCGGTTTTCCTTCCAATCTGAAACCGCGATCACGGCCGGAGGATGAGCTTCGAGTTGAACCATCGTACGTGTCATCAG
>JAYWEN010000411.1:0-5212 GCA_043779245.1 Elusimicrobiota bacterium
GCCAAACGTTCGCTTTACGCCGTGTTGCCTTCAGCAGAAGATTTTCCGTATACCATTCGTATCGTCTCAGATATTCTTGAATCCAACGGTTCAAGCTCAATGGCGTCAGTCTGCGGCGGCCTCTTAGCGCTGTACGATGCGGGCGTGCCTGTTCGTAAGCCTGTGGCTGGTATCGCGATGGGCCTCGTGAAAGAAGGCGAGAAATACGCGGTCTTGACGGATATCCAAGGATTAGAAGATCACTTGGGCGATATGGACTTTAAGGTTTCGGGAACACCGGATGGTGTGACTGGAATCCAAATGGACATTAAGATTGCCGGTATCTCCGTGGCCATTTTGACCGAAGCGCTCGCGCAAGCCAAACAAGCGCGCATGAAGCTTTTGGAACACATGATGACCACACTCTCCGCGCCTCGTCCTGAACTTTCTGTTCACGCGCCGCGTATGGTGATGGTGCAAATCCCGATCGACAAAATCGGAGCCTTGATCGGCCCCGGCGGCAAGAATATACGCCGAATCATTGAAACAACAGGCGCTGAAGTCGAAGTGGAAGACGATGGTTCCGTGTACATTTCCTCGATTGATTCGTTGGCCGTAGAACGCGCCAAAGGAGAAGTTCAGGGACTGACAGCGGAAGCTGAAATTGGAAAAATCTATAAGGGCCGCGTCACCCGCATTATGGGAATCGGCGTCTTTGTTGAAATCTTCCCAGGCAAAGAAGGCCTCATTCGCATGAATCAACTTTCCGATAAGTTTGTCGAGAAAGCCGAAGATGTGGTGAAAGAGGGCGAAGAGATTGAAGTCAAATGTCTTGATGTCGATCAACAGGGCCGCATCAATTTATCGCGCAAAGCGGTGACGCATCCGGGATCAGAAAATGTTCCTGGTGGCCGTGAAGGCGCAGGGTCGGGACGTGGCGGATCTGACCGTGGCGGATCTGACCGTGGCGGTCGTGATCGTGACCGAGGTCCACGCCGTTTCTAAGGGGAAGCGTGTCTAAGGAAAAAGAAGAAAAGCCGGTCAAAAAATCTCTTTCACCTGATGTCGCTCCTCTTCAGGAGCTATATGAATTAATGGTGGAAAAGGGCTTAGACTCTCTCGAAATCAAAGACGACGAATCTCGGGTAAAGCTGACCCGAAAATTTGCCGCTTCTTCGGCAGGGACTTTGGTCCATCACGCTCAGCTACCGCACATCTCTCGAGCAGTAAGTGCACCAGACGCCACAGATCAAACTCCAGTGTCGTCTGCTCAAATCATCGCCACTCCATTGGCAGGTGTGTTTTACCGAGCGTCCTCTCCGACAAGCGCTCCTTTTGTTAAGGAAGGAGACAGCGTGGATGTCGGACAAACACTCTGTATTGTCGAAGCGATGAAAGTCATGAACGAGATTAAAGCTGAGACCAGCTGCCGGATCATAAAAATCGTGGCGGAAAATGGGCGTCCACTCACCGCGGGTCAACCCCTCTTCCAATTCGAACCCCTCTGATGAGTTGGAGTCGCTCCCAATCGCGCGTCGCCTACCGTCGAGAAAAAACTAAAGCAAAACAGAAATCCTCTCCTGAATTCGCCGGGTTTTGTCTCATTGCACTGAGCCTCCTGGGATTTTACTGCACACTGTGGCCGGTTCATTCGGGCGTGGCGGGTGCCATGGTCGCGCGGGCTGTCACGAGGTCGTTCGGCAAAGGCAGCTTTGTTCTTTGGGGGCTGTTAGCGTATCGGGGCGCGCGTCTTATCTTCAACAAGGAAGAGCGACGCCCGTGGCGGTATATCCTCGTGGACGCGCTTTTGGTTGTCGCATCCTGTGCCTTGTTGACCTCGTTCGGTTTGATTTTCCTAGACAAAAACTTTGGCGGATATTCGGGAAAGCTTCTTTCCACCATTTTTAATAATCTTTTCGGCCGCTGGGGTGGACTCTTTATCTCGTCCGTTGTTCTGGGCGCCGTGATAATGTGGCGATCGGGCACCCGCCCCGCTCATTTGATGCAGTGGTTCTGGCAGCATATGTTGAACGACTGGCGCGAGTGGCGGCAGACGGTTCAAATTCAGAAATCGAAAGCCCAAGATCAGCCCGTTTTAAAAAAAGCAATGCCAAAAGTAGTGAAAGGATCACCCGAAGCTCCGGTCTTATCCAGGCCTCCAGAATTTCGTCTCGGCCCGACGGTTGTGACGCCTCCTCCTCCCATTGTATCGAAGACGCTTACGGCCAAGCCGGTAGCCGTAGCTCTGTCTGCCACAAGCGGGGATAAAGAGGCCTTGCCGCAAGTATCCTGGACTAAGCCTTCAGTCGATCTCCTGACCCCTGGCGAGAGAAATCCGGTAATGGCCAAGGAAGAAGATCTTCTGGCCAGCGCACAGCATCTCGAAAAAACGTTGGCCGATTTTGGCGTGCAGGGGAAAGTCGTCGAGATTCATCCCGGCCCAATTATCACACGGTTTGATTTCGCGCCAGCTCCTGGTACGAAAGTTCAAGCGGTGTCCGCTCTGTCGAATGATATTGCTTTAGCCATGAAAGCGATGAGCGTGCGAATCGTAGCCCCGATTCCCGGTAAAGCCGCAGTGGGTATCGAACTCCCGAATCCCAAGCGCCTCATCGTGCGGCTCCGCGAAGTTCTTGAATCGCCTGACTTTCAAAACCATCCGTCCAAACTCGCCATTGGTTTGGGAAAGGATGCTGAGGGACATCCGGTGATCGCCGATCTAGCCGCAATGCCGCACCTCTTGATTGCCGGCAGCACAGGCGCCGGAAAATCCGTTTGTATTCATGCACTCGTCGTGTCTCTTCTGTATCGTTCCACGCCGCAGGAAGTGAAAATTCTCATGATCGATCCTAAGCGGCTAGAGCTTCCGCTGTACAACGGCATCCCCTACATGTTTGATCCGAATCAAAATCCGGAAAATTGTCTCGTGATCACCGATCCTAAGGAAGCCGCTAAAGCGCTCGAAGGCGTCATCAAAGTGATGGATCACCGCTTTAAGAAATTTGCGGCCGCAACCGTTCGCGATATCGCACATTACAACGAGAAAATGGCGGCTGAAGGGAATCCCCCAGAGCCTTATCTTGTCGTCATTATCGATGAATTGGCTGATCTCATGGCCGTGGCCGCCAAAGAAGTCGAAATCTCCATTCAGCGCTTAGCTCAAATGGCTCGCGCAGTAGGAATTCATTTAGTGTTAGCCACACAGCGCCCCAGCGTGGACGTTATTACAGGCGTTATCAAAGCAAACCTGCCCTCTCGTATTGCCTTTCGCGTTGCTTCTCTGACCGACTCTCGCGTAATCCTCGATAGTATGGGTGCCGAAAGTCTTTTGGGACAAGGCGATATGCTTTTCTTGCCGCCGGGAGCGCCAAAGCCTTCACGTCTGCAATGCGGTTTTGTTACGACTAAAGAAGTGCAGATGGTGTCAGATTTCTGGAAAGCGCAGGGTGGGCCTAGTTATGATCGGATTCTCACTCCGACCACGAGCGCGCGTGGTCTTGAAGGCTCAGAGGGCGGGGAAGAACTCGATGATATTCAGCAGGCGCTCATGCTTGTTCTTGAACGCAAACGCGTTTCACAAGATTTGCTTAAAGCGCATTTTGGCTCCTCCTCCCGCGCGACCGATCTCTTAAGCCAACTTGAAATCAAGGGCTTCATCGCCAAACCCGAAGGGACCAATCGCTGGACAATATATTTTGATCGCATTGACGTCTATTTAAGTCAGATTCGCAGCCAGTCAAAAAATCAATCCACAGCCGATACCTAAAATGGACACCATGACACCAGAAAGCCAAAAGACCGCGGGGGAAATTCTTAGAGAAGGCCGGCTCAAGCAGAGGCTTTCCATCGGCGAATGCGCCAAGCGTACACATATCGCGCCGCGCTATTTAGAAGCGTTGGAAGAGAACCGCTGGGAAGCGCTTCCCTCCGAAAGCCATCGCCTCGGGTTCCTAAAACTTTATGTTCGTTTTTTGGGAGTTCCTGCCGACGAGGTACTGGCGTTATATGCTCTAAGTATTAAAACGAACGCTCCAGCCGCCTCTAACCCATCGGGGAGTCCACTCCATGGAGATACCGGTGTGCGCGTCAAATCCGTCTCCCGTTCGACGCGTTGGTCGCCCAGTTCGATTCCACAAGTGATCGGTTTAGGAATTCTGCTGCTTCTTCTGTCTTGGGTGGTGTATCACTTGGTCAGCCCACGATATTTGGAACAAAACCCTATGCCCTGGACGAGACGCCGCTCTCCGAGTCAATCTCGCTTAATGGTTCCGAAACCTTCTGTGACCACGCATCAAGTTCGCGTGCATGCCGAAGCCGATAGTTGGCTCCGCGTCACGACGAAATCAGAACTTTTATTCGAAGGAATTCTTCCGGCAGGTGCGTCCAAAGAATGGTCGGGTCCCGGTCCGTTCCAATTCAAGATCGGTAACGTCCGCGCGGTCTCCATTTTTTGGAACAATCAACCCTTTGACTTGGCCCCAGGCTCGCACGGCGCCGTCAACGAAATTCGTATCCCTCCGCAATGACCCAAGCCAACAAGCTCACCCTATTGCGCTTGGGGCTTGTTCCGGCGTTCATGGTGTTCATGGTGTTCGATCACTTTTGGACGCGGGTCGCCGCCCTCATCATCTTTATTATCGCGAGTATCACCGATTGGTATGACGGCAAGATCGCTCGGCAAACAGGTACGGTGACGGTAATCGGTACGTTTCTAGATCCTCTCGTTGATAAGATGCTGATTTCGGCCGCCTTGGTCGGATTCGTTGAACTTTCAGAATTACACGTGCGCGCGTGGATGGTGGTCCTCATCATCAGCCGCGAATTTCTGATCACCGGTTTAAGAAGTCTCGCCGCGAGTCGCGGTGTTGTGATGGCGGCCGAAGGCGCAGGAAAATACAAAATGGCCTCGCAGATTACCGCCATTATCACGATCCTCGTGATTCTGATCTTGAATTCAGGTTTTGAACGGTGGCCGCAATGGTCGCCGAATCTGTCTGTTCATTGGCAGCTGTTCTTTGCCAATGTTCTTGAGCGAACCCCTTTCTGGCTCGTGTTCTGGGTCTCGATTTTAACGATCGTTTCTGGTGTGATCTACATTCAGAAATATTCCCATCTTTTGAAACAGGAATTTTCGATGCTCAAAATGAATAAATCGTGATGCAGCGTGCGTTGGATTTTGCAACCAAAGCGCTTGCCTCCTGTTTTTTTGTGACCTTTCCCGTCGTCCACTGGG